>NZ_JBJXHK010000120.1:0-5030 GCF_046638635.1 Lysobacter zhanggongensis | reverse complement strand
GGTGGCCGGCGCGGGTGCCGGGGCCGGAGCGGCGACCGGTTGGGCCACCCGCACGATCGTCGCCGGTTGCAGGTGCTCCTCGTCGGCGGCGAGGCGGAACGCGGCGACCGCCTGGACCAGCTGGCCGGACTGCTGCTCAAGACTGCGCGCGGCGGCCGAGGCCTCCTCGACCAGCGCGGCGTTCTGCTGGGTGCCCTCGTCCATCTGCAGGATCGCCTGGTTGACCTGCTCGATCCCGCTGCTCTGCTCCTGCGAGGCGGCCGAGATGTCGGCGATGATGTCGGTCACGCGCTTCACGCTGCCGACGATCTCGTCCATGGTCTTGCCGGCGCGGTCGACCAGCGCCGTGCCTTCCTCGACCTTGCCGACCGAGTCGGTGATCAACTGCTTGATCTCCTTGGCGGCGTTGGCCGAGCGCTGGGCGAGGCTGCGCACCTCCGAGGCGACCACCGCGAAGCCGCGGCCCTGTTCGCCGGCGCGCGCGGCCTCGACCGCGGCATTGAGCGCGAGGATGTTGGTCTGGAACGCGATGCCGTCGATCACGCCGATGATGTCGTTGATCTTGCGCGAGGAATCGTTGATCGCGCTCATGGTATGCACGACCTGACCGACGACCTTGCCACCCTGTTCGGCGACGTCGGCAGCCCCGATCGCCAGCTGGTTGGCCTGTCGCGCGTTGTCGGCAGTCTGCTTGACGGTGGAGGTCAGCTCCTCCATCGAAGAGGCGGTTTCCTCCAGCGACGCGGCCTGCTGCTCGGTGCGCTGCGACAGGTCGTTGTTGCCGGCGGTGATCTCGCCGGCGGCGGCGCTGATCGCATCGCTGCCGTCGCGGATGCGGCCGACCACCACTGCCAGCTGGCGGATCGCGCCGTTGGCGTTGCGCGCGAGCTCCCCGAACTGGCCGGGCAGGTTGGCGTCGGCGCTGCGGCTGAGGTCGCCGTCGGCGACCGCGCCGAGCAGCTGGCCGACCTCGTCGATGCCGTGGTCTGCGCTTTCCATCAGGGCGTTGAGGCCGTCGATCATCTCGCGGTACACGAACTCGAAGCGCGCGGCCTCGCCACGGCGGCTGAAGTCGCCGGCCACGGCGGCGTCGACCAGCGTCTTGATCTCGCTGTTGACCGCAAGCATGCGGGCCTTGACCTCGTCCACCGCCTCGGTGACGCGCGCTTTCTGCCCGGGCAGCCGCTCGATGTCCTCGGACAGGTCGCCGCGGCCATACGCATCGACGATCGCCACCACCCGGTTCTGCAGGTCGATGTGCGAGCCAACGAGGGTGTTGATCTCTTCGGCCATGGTGCCGAACGAGCCGGGGAACGCGGCGCCGTCGAGACGCTCGTCGACGTCGCCGGCCTGGTGTGCATTGAACAGCGACCGCTGGGCATCGGCGAACCGACGCAGGTTGGACACCGCGTTATCCAGGCTGGCGGCGATGTCGGCCAGTTCGTCCTTGCCGTCCACCCGCACGCGCTCGGGGAACTCGCCGGCGCCGACCGACTCGGCCACGCGACGGATGTGCTGCAGCGACAACCGGGTGCCGCGGATGAAGCCCAGGAACAGGTAGGCGGCAATCAGCAGCGTGGCGAGCGTGAACAGGGTGATCAGCCACAGCCGCAACTGCAGCGCGGTGATCTCGGCGGTGATCGCGTCCGAAAGGCCGTTGTTGGCGCCGATCAGGGCCGCGGTCAGTGCCACGCGGGTGGCTTCTTCGCGCGCGGCCATCGCACTGACGGGTTTCTCCGGCATCGGCGCGTCGAGGATGTGCTCCTGGATATAGGCGGTCTGCTTGTCCACCGCAGCCAACGCGGTCTGCAGGCGCTGGCCGACGGTGGCCTCAAGCTCCGGCATTGCCAGCGCGGCGTTGGCGACGTCCAGCGTCGCGCGCTTTCGCAGGAAGTCCTGCATGTTGCGGGTAATCGCCAGCGTTGTGCGGTCATCCACCCAGATGCTGCCGGCGCCGAGCACGACCATCGAAATGGCGGCCTGTTGCGAGGTGTATTCGGCCAGCGTCGGCAGCCACTCGGTGGCGACGCTGCTGGTGTAGAGCGTGCCGGATGCGTTGGCGCGCGACAGGCCCGAGACGTCGGCCATCAGCCCGATGACCTCGCGCAGTTCGGACGCGGCCAGGTCGCGCGCTGCGGCGGCACTGGCCACGTCGGGATGCTCACCCTTGGCGGCCTGCCAGGCAGTCTCGGCCTCGTCGAACGAGGCGGCCAGGGCATCCGACGGCGGCAGGTTGGCCAGCGCCCACTGCTTGGCAGTGGCCAGGTCCGACGACGCCGCGGAATGGGCCGTCTCGATTTCGGCGTCCGCCACGTCGTCACCGGCACCCTTGCGCACCATCAGCTGCCGGAACAGGTGCATCGACTGCATCGAGCGGTGCAGGCGCGCGATGGGGGCGACCGTCTCGCGTTGCAGGCGCGCATCGGACAACTGGGTCGCGGCGTTGACGATGACCATGCCGCCCAGCACGACGCACGTCACCGTGAAGGCGGCGCCGATCACCATGGCCTTCTGCCCGAAGCGCAACCGCGCCATCAGGCGGGTGGCTGGCGCAAGCGCCTGGTCGAGCAGGGAAGGGGGTGCGCGGTGTGACATGGAAACCTCGGCAATGGTGACCGCTGGCTGGGTCGACTACCCGACCATCGGCCTGCGCCGGCGAAACTTTAGGTTGCGGCGAGGCGGCGGACCGGGGCGGAACACCCGGCGGCGTGTTGCGCCTGAACGGGAGGCATTCGGCAAGCGTGGCACTCGTCACAGTTCTGCCGCGGCTCGCACAAGTTCCCGCATTCGCGGCCGATGGAAGGGGCAACCCCCAGGCAGTTCCCTTCAAGGAGTCATCCCCATGTTGCGTTCGTTCTTCGTCGCCGCGCTGGCCGTGGCATTCGTCGCCCCCGCCTTCGCCTCCCCCGACCTCAAGCCGATCAAGCGGGTCGAGCCCGAGTACCCGGCCGAAGCCGTCCGCGCCGGTACCCAGGGCTTCGTCGAGGTCGAGTTCTCGGTCGACGCCGCCGGCAAGGTCGAGAGCGTTTCGGTCGTCAACGCCCAGCCGGCCCGCGTGTTCGAGCGCTCGGCGGTGGCCGCGGTCAAGAAGTGGTCGTTCGCTCCGGGCGGTGGTCGCGGCAAGGTGCGCCTCGACTTCGCGCTGTAAGGGCACGATGCCGCCGGGCAACCGGCGGCCTTGCGTTGCGACAAAAAAAAACGCGCCTTCCGGGGCGCGTTTTTCGTTTCGTGGATCGTGCTGTCAGGCAGCCAGCGCCTCGGCCACCAGGCCCATCTCGCTGCTGCCCATCAACCGCTCGATGTCGAGCAGGATCAGCATCCGCTCGTCGAGGGTACCGATTCCGGTCAGGAACTGGCGGTCGATGGTCGCGCCCAGCTCGGGCACCTCGCGGATCTGCTCGGCGGACAGGCGCACCACGTCCGACACGCTGTCGACCACGATGCCGACCACGCGGTCAGCGACGTTCAGCACGATCATCACCGTGAGCGGGTTGTAGTCGGCGGCCAGGCGGAACTTCAGCCGCATGTCGATCACCGGCACGATCACGCCGCGCAGGTTGATCACGCCCTTGATGTACTCCGGTGCGTCGGGCAAGCGGGTCACCGCGTCGTAGCCGCGGATCTCCTGCACCTTGAGGATGTCGACGCCGTATTCCTCCTCGCCCAGCGCGAAGGTCAGGAACTCGTTGCTGGCACCGTCGCCGTCCAGGCCCGGTGTGGGCTGGCGGGTCATCGAGTCGGGGCGGAAGCTGCTCATGGTGGGTCCTTGGTTGCGGTCCGGCGGCGCTCAGGCGGCCGACGGGAGGGGATTGGACTGCGCCAGTCCGCCGGCGTCGACGATCAGCGCGACCCGGCCGTCGCCGAGGATGGTCGCGCCCGACACACCGGCGATGCGGCGGTAGTTGGCCTCGATGTTCTTGACCACCACCTGCTGCTGGCCGAGCAGCTCGTCGACCTCCAGCGCCAGCTTGCGGCCGTCGCTTTCTACCACCACCGCGATCGGCGTCGTGGTCGCGGCGTTGGCGGCGGCGCCAGCGCCAGCCGGATGGGGCAGGCGGTACTGCTCGCGCAGGTTGACGAGAGGCAGGTAGTCCTCGCGCACCTTCAGCACGCGGGTGTCATTGGCGATCGTGCGGATTTCGCCCGGGCCGGGCTGCAGCGATTCGATCACCATGTTCAGCGGCAGGATGAAGACCTCGTCGCCGACCGCCACCGACATGCCGTCGAGGATCGCCAGCGTCAGCGGCAGGCGGATCGACACGGTGGTGCCGACGCCCTTCTCGCTGCGGATCTCGACCTGGCCGCCGAGGGCGACGATGTTGCTCTTGACCACGTCCATGCCGACGCCCCGGCCCGACAGGTCGGTCAGCGCGTCGGCGGTGGAGAAGCCGGGGTGGAACACCAGGTCCCAGACCTGGGCGTCGGTGGGGTCGGCCGGCACCGGCAGGTTGCGCTCGGCCGCCTTGCGCAGGATGCGCTCGCGGTCCAGGCCCTTACCGTCGTCGCCGACCTCGATGATGATGTGCCCGCCCTGGTGGGCCGCGCTCATGCTGATGGTGCCGGTCTCGTCCTTGCCCGCGGCGACGCGTTCGGCCGGCATTTCCAGGCCGTGGTCGATCGCGTTGCGCATCAGGTGCACCAGCGGGTCGACGATCTTCTCGATCACGCCCTTGTCCAGCTCGGTCGCCTCGCCCCTCGTCTTCAGCCTTACCTTCTTGTCGAGCCGGGTTGCGAGGTCGCGCACCATGCGCGGGAACCGGCTGAAGGCGAACTCCACCGGCAGCATGCGCACGCCCATGATCGCTTCCTGCAGGTCGCGGGTGTTGCGGTCCAGCTGCTCCAGGCCGCCCAGCAGCGCTTCATGTGTGTTCGGGTCCAGCCCACTGGACTGCTGGCGCAGCATTGCCTGGGTGATCACGAGTTCGCCGACCAGGTTGATCAGGGCGTCGACCTTGGCGACGGCCACGCGGATCGAGGTCTCGGCGTCGCTGGCGCGGCGCGCGGGCACGTCCGCGGCGTCCGCGCCGAGC
>NZ_JBJXHK010000119.1:0-5050 GCF_046638635.1 Lysobacter zhanggongensis | reverse complement strand
CGACATCGTCGACCGCCTGCTGGCCGCCGGCGCCGACATCGAACAGCGCCTGCCCGGCGACCTCACCGTCCTGATGGTTGCCTGCGCGCTCGGCCTGCCCGACCTTGCCGCGCGCCTGCTCGGCGCCGGCGCCGACGTGCATGCAGTCGACGCCCAGGGGCGGACCGCGATGCACTGCGCCGCGATGTTCGGTTTCAATGCGCGCGAGCGTACCCGCCTGGTGGCGCTGTTCGACACCCTGCTGCTGGCCAATGGCGAGGCCGACATCAACGCCGATGCCGGCGGCGCGACGCCGCTGCTGTTGTTGCTTGGCGCGCGCGCCGAGCCCGGCAGCGCCGCCGACGAGGCCGTGCTTGTCGCCGCGCTGGAACAACTGACCGACCACGATGCGCGACTCGACGTGCAGGACCCGCGCGGCTTCGGCCCACTGCACCTGGCCGCGCTGCATGGCCTGTTGCGGGTGGTGCAGTGGCTGTTGCGCGCCGGCGCCGATCCGGACCTGCGCGATGGCCTCAACCGCAGCCCGCGCGAGATCGCCGTGATGCGCGGTTTCGTCGACATCGCCGCCGAATTCGCCCCGCCCGGACCGCCCGGTGGCGATGTGTCGATGGCCCGTTTCCTGCGCGACCGCGGCTGACACCAGCCCGCCAGGGCCAGTCCCCGGCGCCGTCTATACTCCGGGCTTCGCCGACAGGAGACGATTCATGGAACGGAACTTCTTGCGATGGAGCCTGGCCCTGGTCGTGCTGCTGGCCGCCGGCAGCGTGCTGGCCACCGGCCCGCGCGGCGTGAGGGAGACGGCGGAGGCCAGCATGCTGGTCACCGGCACGGTCGACATCGAGCCCGACGGCCGCGTCAGCGGCTACCGGCTGGACCGCGTGGACGAACTGCCGCCGGCCGTGGTCGATCTCGTCACGAAGGCGGCCGGCGCGTGGCGCTTCGAACCGGTACTGGTGGATGGCGTCGCCGCCCCGGCCCGAACCTCGATGAGCCTGCGGCTGGTCGCACGCCAGCTCGACGAGGACCAGTACGTGGCCGAAGTCCGCAGCGCGAAGTTCGGCGAGGTCCCCCCCGGCCAGATGCCACGCAATGGCGTGCGTACGCCGCCCCGCTACCCCGGCAGCATGCTGGCCGCGGGCGTGTCGGGCACGGTCTATCTCGTGGCCCGGTTCGGCATCGACGGGACCGTCGAGGACGTCATTGCCGAGCAGGTCAACCTCAAGGTCGTGGCCGGCGAAAACCAGATGCGGATCTACCGTCGGACCCTTGCGCAGGCCAGCATCGCCGCCGCACGCAAATGGACGTTCGTCCCGCCGACCGACGGACTGGCCGCCGGTGAGACCCACTGGTCGGTGCGGGTGCCGGTCAGTTTCCACATCGGACGCGACAGCAAGCCGGAGTACGGCCAGTGGCAGGCCTATGTGCCGGGTCCGCGACAGGAGATCCCCTGGATCAGCGAGGACGAGCGCGGCTTCTCGCCGGACGCACTGGCGGCCGGCGGCATCTACCCGCTCGGGCAACACGGCCCGCGGCTGCTGACCGGCCCCAACGGGAGCTGACCTTCCGGCCCTGACGGTGTCCGCCCTGATCCTGCGGCGGACACCAACCGGGGTCAGGCGCGGGGCGCCGCTTCGCGGGTGATGCCGCCCAGCACGCCTTCGCCCCGGTCGGCATCGAACAGCTCTTCGAGCTCCCGCCGCGCGTCGCTGGACGCCTGCAGCACCGCGGCCTCGTCGTCGTGGACGAGGTACTGGGCGTTGAGCAGCCGCTGGTCGAGGGCCAGGAACCTCTGCGCATGCTCGTGGGCGACATCGGCCGGCACGCCGAGCGCGACGAGCACGTCCTCGCCCAGTTGCAGGCTGGAGAGCAGCATCTCGCGCAACGCCTGTGCGCCCAGGTCCATCAGTGCCCAGGCGTGGCGCCGGTCACGCGCGCGGGCGAGGACCTTCGCATCCGGGTACATCCGACGGATCACCCGCACCGTCCGCAGGCTCGATTCGACGTCGTCGATCGCGACCACGAACACCCGCACGTGGGCCGCGCCGGCCGAGCGCAACAGCTCGGGCTTGGCCGGGTCGCCGTAGAACAGCGGATTGCCGAACCGGCGCATGAAATCGACCTGGTCCGCGCTGTGCTCGATCGCGATGAACGGGACTTTCTGGGCGACCAGCAAGCGCGCGACGATCTGGCCGAAGCGGCCGAACCCGGCGATCAGTACCTGCGGGTGCCCGTCCTCCGGCAGCGGGTCGTAATCGCGCTCGGGCCGGGCGACCGGGTGCCCCCGCAACAGGCGCGCCACCCCGATCATCAACAACGGGGTCAGGGCCATCGACACGCCCACCGCGGCGACCAGCCGGTCGCGCATGACGTCGTCAAGCAGGCCCGCCCTGACCGCTTCGGAGAACACCACGAACGCGAACTCGCCGCCGACCGCGAGCACCGCGCCGAGCTGCAGTGATTCGCGCCCCGACAGACCACCCGGCCGGATGCCGACCGCCCACAGGATGGCGAACTTCACCGTCAGCAACGCCAGCACCATCAGCTCGATCAGCAGTGGCTCCGCCATGACCCGCTTGAGGTCGACGTTCATGCCCACCGCCATGAAGAACAGGCCCAGCAACAGCCCCTTGAACGGCTCGATCTGCGCTTCAAGCTCGTGGCGGAACTCCGAGTCGGCCAGCAGCACGCCGGCCAGGAACGCGCCCAGCCCCGCCGAAAGCCCGGCCATCTGCATCAGCCACGCCGATCCCAGCACCGTCAGCAGCGCTGCGCCGGTGAACACCTCGGGCATCATCGATCGGGCGACCATCCGGAATACATGGCGCAGCAGCACCCGTCCGCCGACCACCAGCACCCCGATCGCCAGGACCGCCTTCAGCACGGCGTCCCAGCCGAGTCCGCCGGCGTCCACCGCCGCCGCCTTGCCGAGCAGGGGGATCGCGGCCAGCAACGGAATCGCGCACAGGTCCTGGAACAGCAGGATCGCGAAGGCCAGTCGGCCGTGCTCGCTGGTCAGGGTCTTGCGCTCGGACAGCAACTGCAGTCCCACCGCGGTCGACGACAGCGCGAGCCCCGCGCCGACCACCAGCGCGGTCCGCCAGCCAAACCCGGCCAGGGTCGCCAGCAGGCCCAGCGCTACCGCGCTGACCAGCATCTGCGCGCCGCCGGCGCCGAACACCGGCCTGCGCATCACCTTCAACCGCGCCGGCGACAGCTCCAGGCCGATCACGAACAGCATCATCACCACGCCGATCTCAGACGCCGCCAGCACCGGCTCGGCATCGCGGATCACCCGGATCCCATAGGGCCCCAGCACCACGCCCGCGGCCAGGTAGCCCAGCACCGCGCCGAGCCCGAAGCGCCGGAACACGGGCACCGCGATCACCGCGGCGAGCAGGAAAACCAGGGCCAGCTCAAGTCCACCACCGTGCATCAGGCACCTCCGTCCCGGCGATTATGGCGCCGCGGGGACGTGGGCCGCGCCCGGCGCACCATAAAAAAAGCCCCGCGACCTGCGGGGCTTTTTTCTCTCGATGGGCGACTCAGCGCTTCATCGAGGCGAAGAACTCATCGTTGGACTTGGAGTTCTTCATCTTGTCGAGCAGGAACTCCATCGCGCCGATCTCGTCCATGCCGTGCAGCAGCTTGCGCAGGATCCAGATCTTCTGCAGCAGCTCGGGCTCGATCAGGTAGTCCTCGCGGCGGGTGCCGGAGCGGTTGATGTCGATCGCCGGGTAGACGCGCTTCTCGGCGATGCGGCGGTTGAGGTGGACCTCGGAGTTGCCGGTGCCCTTGAACTCCTCGTAGATCACCTCGTCCATCTTGCTGCCGGTGTCCACCAGCGCGGTGGCGATGATGGTCAGGGAGCCGCCTTCCTCGACGTTACGCGCGGCACCGAAGAAGCGCTTGGGACGGTGCAGGGCGTTGGCGTCGACGCCACCCGACAGCACCTTGCCCGAGCTCGGCACGACGTTGTTGTACGCGCGGGCCAGGCGGGTGATGGAGTCGAGCAGGATCACCACGTCCTTCTTGTGCTCGACCAGGCGCTTGGCGCGCTCGATCACCATCTCGGCGACCTGCACGTGGCGCGCGGCCGGCTCGTCGAAGGTCGAGCTGATGACCTCGCCGCGCACGGTGCGCTGCATCTCGGTGACTTCCTCGGGCCGCTCGTCGATGAGCAGCACGATCATGTGCACGTCGGGATGGTTGTGGGTGATGGCGGTCGCGACCTGCTGCATCATCATGGTCTTGCCGGCCTTCGGCGGAGACACGATGAGCGCGCGCTGGCCCTTGCCCTGCGGGGCCATGAGGTCGAGGATCCGGCCGGTGATGTCCTCGGTGCTGCCGTCGCCACGCTCGAGCTTGAACTTGCGACGCGGGAACAGCGCGGTGAGGTTCTCGAACAGGACCTTGTTCTTGCTCGCTTCCAGCGGCTCGCCGTTGATCGTGTCGACGATCGACAGGGCGAAGTAGCGCTCGCCGTCCTTCGGGAAGCGGATGCGGCCCGACAGGTGGTCGCCGGTGCGCAGGTTGAAGCGGCGGATCTGGCTGGGCGAGATGTAGGTGTCGTCCGGACCGGCCAGGTAGCTGGCCTCGGCCGCGCGCAGGAAGCCGAATCCGTCGGGCAGGATCTCCAGCACGCCGTCGGCGGCGACGCCTTCGCCGTGGCGGGTCAGCACCTTCAGCACGGCGAAGATGACGTCCTGCTTGCGGGCGCGGGCGACGCCCTCGGAGATGTTCAGCTGCTCGGCGATGTCGAGCAGCTTCTGCGCCGGCATCCGCTTGAGGTCGCCCAGCGAGTAGCTCGGGAAGCCCTCCGGGACCTGCGGGTTGGGCCGCGGGACGAAGGTCTCGTTGCCGCCGTCGTCGCTGGGCAGGCCGTCGCGGTTGCGGTTGCGGTCGCGCTTGTTGCGGAAGCGGTCGCGCCGGTTGCCGCGGCCGCCTTCCTGGTCGCCGCCACGCTGCGCGTTGTCGCCACGCTGGCCGTCGCCACGCTGGCCGTCGCGGGGCTGCCCATCGCGCGGTGCGTTGTCGCCGCGCGGCGCGTTGT
>NZ_JBJXHK010000118.1:0-5239 GCF_046638635.1 Lysobacter zhanggongensis | reverse complement strand
GGCGTGGACAGTGTCGCCGGCGGCGCCTGCGTGCCGGCGTCGACCGGGACAGGCAGCGCGGCGTTGTCGGCGCGCGCCAGCAGGGCCAGCGGCGCGGTGAGCAGGAGGGCGAACAGGGGGGTCTTGGCGATCATGGGGTACTTCGCGGAGGTGTTCGCGGGCGCCGGCGGTGGCGACCACTGGTGACGAGCCGTAGTCAGGGTTGCAGCAAGCTCGGACCACCCGACAGTGCCTAAAGTTGCAGTGACTGTCACGTCGGCGGCGCACAAAGCGCGGCTCAGGCGTGCCCGCGCCACCATTGCGGTTCAGCTTGGGCTCCTGCCCGGAACAGATCGCGTCGGAAGCCGCGCGGCACCGCAGTGCCCCGCCGGCTTCCGGCGCACCCCCATCACACCACTGTCGACGCGAAGACCGCGGCAACGCGGCCACCCGGGGACCGGGACCGGAGTGTCAGGCCGGGACTGCCAGCCCGGCTTCCTTCGCCGAGCGGTCGGCGTGGTAGGACGAGCGCACCATCGGCCCGGAAGCGACGTGGGTGAAGCCCAGCGCCATGCCGAACTCCTCGAAGTGCCGGTACTCGTCGGGCGTCCAGTAGCGCATCACCGGGTGGTGGTGCGGGCTAGGCTGCAGGTACTGGCCGATCGTGATCATGTCGACGTCGTGGGCGCGCAGGTCGCGCAGGGTGTCCTCCACCTGCTCCCGGGTCTCGCCGAGGCCGAGCATGATCCCGGACTTGGTGGTGACGTCCGGGTGCTGCGCCTTGAACTTGCGCAGCAGGGTCAGCGACCACTGGTAGTCCGCGCCCGGCCGGACGTTGCGGTACAGGTGCGGCACGGTTTCGAGGTTGTGGTTGAACACGTCCGGCGGGTTGGTCGCCAGGATCTCCAGCGCGCGCTCCATCCGGCCCTTGCCGCGGAAGTCCGGGGTCAGGATCTCGATCTTCGTGCCCGGGCTCTGCCGGCGGATGGCGGCGATGCAATCGACGAAATGCTGGGCCCCGCCATCACGCAGGTCGTCGCGGTCGACGCTGGTCACCACCACGTAGCGCAGGCCCATGTCGGTGACGGTTTCGGCCAGCCGGCGCGGCTCGTCCGCGTCCGGCGGCTTGGGCCGGCCGTGGGCGACGTCGCAGAAGCTGCAGCGGCGGGTGCAGACCTCGCCGAGGATCATGAACGTGGCGGTGCCGTGGCTGAAGCACTCATGGATGTTCGGGCAGCTGGCGTCTTCGCACACCGTGACCAGGCGGTTCTCGCGCAGCTTGGCCTTGAGCTTCTGGACCGCGTTGCCGGACGGGATGCGGACCCGGATCCACGAAGGCTTGCGCAGCACTGGCGCATCGGCGAACTGCACCGGCGAACGGTTGATCTTGTCGCCGGCAACCTGCTTCACGCCTGGCACGAGCGGAGCCGGCTGGACCGGGACGGGCGCATCCCCGCTGACAACCGCGAGCGGGATGGTCTTGGTGGCGGTGTCGGTCATGGTCATCCGGTTCGCCCGGGGTGGCGACCCGGGCCTTGGCTATCAGGGCGTCGGCAGCACCGGCGGCGGCGCGGTTTCGACGGCCAGCCCGAACTGCGCGGCGAGGTGTCCGACCAGCGCGGGCTTCACCGCGTCGAGGCCCGACGGGCCGCCCAAGTCTACCATCGAGGTCACGGCCAGCCCGGCGTAGCCGCAGGGGTTGATCCGCTGGAACGGCGCCAGGTCCATGTCGATGTTGAAGGCCAGTCCGTGGAAGGTGCAACCGCGCCGCACGCGGATGCCGAGCGCGGCGATCTTGGCGCCGGCGACATAGACGCCCGGTGCACCGTCGCGCCGAACCGCCTCGATGTTCCAGTCGGCAAGGGTGTCGATGATCGCCTGCTCGATCCGGCAGACGTACTCGCGCACGCCGACCTTGAGCCGCTTCAGGTCGAGCAGCGGGTACAGCACCAGTTGGCCGGGACCGTGGTAGGTCACCTGGCCGCCGCGGTCGACGTGCAGCACCGGGATGTCGCCCGGCATGAGCACGTGCTCGGGCTTGCCCGCCTGGCCGAGGGTGAACACCGGTTCGTGCTCGACCAGCCACAGCTCGTCGGCGGTGTCGGCGCCGCGGGCATCGGTGAACGCCTGCATCGCACGCCAGACCGGCTCGTAGGGTTGCCGGCCGAGATCGCGGACCCGCGCGGCGGGCAGCGGGGTACGCCCGGCTTTGGAGGCTTCGGCCGATGCCGCCGGGCAGGCCGCTACAGCGTCCACTTCACTTCCGGGTGCCCGCGCAGTACCTCGTGCGCACGGTCGTACTGCTCGCGCGACTCGGCGCGAAACACGATGCGCACCGAGACGTAGCGACCGTTGGAGGAGTGCTTCCAGTCGACCTGTTCGGTCACGACCTCGATCCCGGCATCGAGCAGCAGGGTCGGGAGCGCGGTTTCGAGGTCCCGGGCGGCCGGGCCCATCGCGCTCAACTGGAACTCGCCGGGGAACTGGAAGCCGTGTTCAGGGTTGTCGGAGCGGATTTCCATTCCGCGATTATGGGAGCGGCGCCTCGGGAACCCAAGGGGACCGGTGGCAGCTTCCCGCGACTTCCTGCGTTTCATGGGTGAGCGCGGCCTGCAGCAGCAGGCCCTCCACCCATACGTTGCGGAAACCCACCATGAAGCCAACCTCGTTGCTCGCCCTCTCCCTCGCCGCCCTCGTCGCCGCCCCATTGCCGCTGCAGGCGCAGTCGCCGACCCGCCAGGCCGACATCCCGACCTGCTCGCGCAACCTCGGCACGCTGGCCGTGCTGGAGCCGGAGAACAACTGGTGGAGCGCGCACCGGCTCGGTGCGCCGTCGTCGCTCATCAAGGTGTTCGTCAACCGCTCCGGCTGCTTCACCCTGCTCGACCGGGGCAAGGGCATGGCGGCGATGCAAGCCGAGCGCGAGCTCGCGGCCGACGGCGACCTGCGGGTCGGCTCCAACCTGGGCAAGGGACAGGTCAAGGCGGCCGACTACGTGCTGGTGCCGGACCTGGTCTCGCAGAACTCCAATGCCGGCGGCAACCGCATCGGCGGTCTGCTGGGCGGGTTGATCGGCGACCGCACCGTCGGTGCGCTGGTCGGCGGGTTGAACATCAAGCGCAAGACCGCCGACGTCGTGCTGACCGTGACCGACGTGCGCTCGTCCGAGCAGCTGGCCATGACCGAAGGCCACGCGACCAAGACCGACCTGGGCTGGGGGGCGGGCGCCGGGGTGTTCAACGGGTTGCTGGGCGGTGCCGGCGCGACCGGCTACGCCAACACCGAGATCGGCCAGGTGATCACCCTCGCCTACCTGCNGGGGCGGGCGCCGGGGTGTTCAACGGGTTGCTGGGCGGTGCCGGCGCGACCGGCTACGCCAACACCGAGATCGGCCAGGTGATCACCCTCGCCTACCTGCAGGCCTACACCGACCTGGTCGGCCAGCTCGGTGGCTTGCCGGCCAGCGCGTCCGCCGCGAACGTGCAGCAGGCGGTGCGCATGACCCGGCCGGGCCGGCTGCTGGCGCAGGCCGATGGCGGCGGCGCCGCGGTGCGCGACCTCGATGTCGGCATGATGCTGTACCCCACCGGCAACAAGCAGTCGATGATGTGGGAGGTCGAGGACGAGCTCGGCAACAAGGGCTGGGTGTCGTCGACGTTGTTTGAACTGGCGCGCTGAACTGGCGCGCTGAAACGACAAAGGCCGGCATCCGCCGGCCTTTGCTTCATGCGGTGACGCGTCGGCTCAGACCGACTCCCACCACATCCAGAACTCGTCCCACAGGCGCTTGAAGAAGCCGCCCTCCTCGACCGCGTTCAGTGCCACCAGCGGCCGCTGCGCCACCACCTTGTCGTCGAGCATCACCTTGACCGTGCCGATCTCCTGGCCCTTCGCGATCGGCGCGACCAGGGTCTTGGGCACGTCCATCATCGGCTTCAGGCGCTCGTAGCGGCCGCGCGGAATGGTCACCAGCAGCGGTTCGGCAACGCCCAGCTGCAGCCGGTCCGACGCACCCTTCCAGACCTTCTGGTCGGCCACCTGGGTGCCAGCGTCGTACAGCTTGTGGGTCTCGTAGAAGCGGAAGCCCCAGTTGAGCAGGGCCTGGCTGTCGTCCGCGCGCTGCTTCTCCGACGTGGAGCCCAGGATGACGGTGATCAGGCGCTGGTCGCCGCGCTCGGCCGAGGCCATCAGGCAGTAGCCCGCGCCGGAGGTGTGGCCGGTCTTGATGCCGTCCACGCTCTGGTCGCGCCACAGCAGCACGTTGCGGTTGGGCTGGGTGATCGGCCCGACCGTGAATTCGCGGATGCTGTTGTAGGAGTACGCCTTCGGGAAGTCGCGGATCAGCGCGCGCCCCAGCAGCGCGAGGTCGCGCGCGCTCGACACGTGGCCCTCGGCCGGCAGGCCGGTCGGGTTCACGAAGTGGCTGTTGCGCATGCCGATCCGCTCGGCGTACATGTTCATCAGCGCGGCGAACGCGTCGACGCTGCCGGCCACGTGCTGGGCCAGGGCGATCGCGGCATCGTTGCCGGACTGCACCACCATGCCCTTTTCCATCTGCACCAGCGGTGCGGTCTTGTTGACCTCGAAGCCGGAGTAGCTGCCATCGGTGCCGGCCCCGCCGGTGCGCCAGGCGTGCTCGGTCATCATCACCTGGTCGTCCTCGCTGACCTTGCCGCCGGCCATCTCGGCGGCGATCACGTAGCTGGTCATGACCTTGGTGATGCTGGCCGGCTCCAGCGGCTGGTCGATGTTCTCCCCGGCCAGCACGTTGCCGCTGGCCGCGTCCATCACGATCCAGGCGGTACCGGCCACTTCCGGCGGCGGCGGAACCGGCAGCGCATCGCTGGCGGGCGCCTGCGCGGCAGGCTTGGGCGCCGGCGCCGGCTGCTGCGCGAACGCCATGCCGACGGTGAAGGTGGTCAGCGCGGCCAGGCCGATCGCGCGAAGGACTGCGGGGACTTTCATCGTTCAACTACTCCGGGGCCGGCGCAGGCCGGCGTCTGACTATCGGGAAAAACGTCGGGTGGGGCGCGGTCAGTCCTGGACCAGCTGCGGGGTACCCAGCCCCAGCCCGGCGATGCGGGTCGACAGCGACGCCACCGCCTGGCGGGCAAGCGGACCCACCCGCAGGCGCCACACCGGCCGGCCGTTGGCGGCACCGTCCTCGAGGCTGGCGCCATCGATGCCGGCGCCGCGCAGCATCGCCAGCGCGCGGTCGGCATTGCCACGCGTCGTGAAGCTGGCGACCTGCAGGACCACG
>NZ_JBJXHK010000117.1:1208-5292 GCF_046638635.1 Lysobacter zhanggongensis | reverse complement strand
CCGGCGCGGCGCCGGTCAGTTCAAGCGCGAGCGCGCCGAGCACGTGCAATTGCGGGGTCTGGCTCATCGCGTCCCTTAATGAAAATACGCTGGCGTTTGGTCGCGCCGCGGCCCCGGCGCTACACTCGCCCATTATGCCCGCACCTGCTTGCGGGCCGGTCCCGCAAGCCCCGCGCTGCGCCATCGCAGCGCCTTCCAGAAGGTGATCCGATGCGTCCTGTCCGTCCCGTTGCCGTGCTCGGCGGAGTGCGAATCCCGTTCTGTCGCCAGAACACCGCATATGCGGACGTCGGCAACCTGGGGATGTCGGTGCGCACGCTCGGCGCGCTGGTCGAGAAATTCGGCCTGCACGGGCAGGTGCTCGGCGAGGTCGCGATGGGCGCGGTGATCAAGCATTCCTCCGACTGGAACCTGGGCCGCGAAGCCGCGCTGTCGTCGGGGCTGTCGCCGCTGACCCCGGGCATCACCCTGCAGCGTGCCTGCGGCACCTCGCTGGACGCGCTGATCACGGTCGGCAACAAGATCGCAACCGGCCAGATCGAGGCCGGCATCGGCGGCGGGTCGGATTCCACCTCCGACGTGCCGATCGTCTACGGCAAGGCGCTTCGTCGCCGGTTGCTGGCGGCCAATGCGGCGAAGGACTTCAAGGGCAAGCTGGGCGAGTTCCGCGGGTTCTCGCTGGGCGAGCTCAAGCCCGATTTCCCGGGCGTGGCCGAGCCGCGCACCGGCAAGTCGATGGGCGAGCACTGCGAGGACATGGCCAAGCAGTGGAACATCGGCCGCGATTCGCAGGACGAGTGGGCGTTGTCGTCGCACCTGAAGCTGGCCGCCGCCTACGAGCGCGGATTCTTCGACGACCTGGTGGTGAGCTTCCGCGGCGTCTCGCGCGACAACAACCTGCGTCCCGACAGCTCGCTGGAGAAGCTGGCGACGCTGAAGCCGGCGTTCGACCGCACCTCCGGCCGCGGCACGCTGACTGCGGCCAACTCGACCCCGCTCACCGACGGCGCCGCGGCCTGCCTGCTGGCGTCCGACGAGTGGGCGGCGGCGCATGGCCACGAGGTGCTGTGCTACCTGCGCGACGCGCACGTTGCCGCGGTCGACTTCATCCATGGCGAGGGGCTGCTGATGGCGCCGACCGTTGCGGTCCCGCAGATGCTGGCGCGCAACGGCCTGAGCCTGCAGGACTTCGACTTCTACGAGATCCACGAGGCGTTCGCGGCGCAGGTACTGTGCACGCTGCGCGCGTGGGAGAGCGAGGAGTACTGCCGGACCCGGCTCGGCCTGCATGCGCCACTGGGCCGGATCGACCCGGACCGGATCAACCCCAACGGCTCGTCGCTCGCGACCGGGCATCCGTTCGCGGCGACCGGCGCCCGTATCGTCGCCACCGCCGCCAAGGAACTGGCCGCGCGCGGCGGCGGCCGGTGCCTGGTGTCGATCTGCACCGCCGGCGGGATGGGCGTGGTCGCTATCCTGGAGCGGTGACGCGCGGGGCGCTCAGCGCCCCGGGCCGACGTCGATGAACTGCAGGAACTCGGCGCGCGTGCGGGCATCGTCGCGAAAGCCGCCGAGCATCTTCGAGGTGATCATGCTGACCCCGCGCTTGTGCACGCCGCGGGTGGTCATGCATTCGTGCGCACCCTCGATGACGACCCCGACGCCGCGCGGCTGGAGCACGCGCTGGATGCAGTCGGCGATCTGCGAGGTCATCTTCTCCTGCACCTGGAACCGACGCGCATAGGCGTCGACCACGCGGGCGAGCTTGCTGATGCCCACCACCTTCCCGTCGGGCAGGTAGCCGATGTGCGCCTTGCCGATGATCGGCGCCATGTGGTGCTCGCAATGGCTCTCGAACTCGATGTCGCGCAGCACGATCAGCTCGTCGTAGCCGCACACTTCCTCGAACGTGCGCGCGAGGTAATCATCGGGATCGAGCGCGTAGCCGCTGAACCAGTCCTGGTAGGCCTTGGCCACCCGCTTGGGGGTGTCGACGAGGCCTTCGCGGTCGGGGTTCTCGCCGGCCCAGCGCAGCAGGGTGCGGACGGCGGCCTCGGCTTCGTCGCGGGAAGGACGGGTGGGATCGGACATGGCGCTGGGCTTTGTTGCGTGGGGACCGCCCATGCTACCGCGCGCCCCCCATGGCCGCGAAGCGGCGGCATCCGCCCACAAAAAGACGGGGCCGCCAGGCGACCCCGTCCAGAACCAACTGCGTGTTGTTCTTGTTTGTTGTTGTTGTGCCGTAACTTGGCTCAGCGACCGTCGCGGTCTGCGTCGCCCGGCATCGCGCGCTCGATGTGGTGCCAGCCGTCGCGCACCGCGTGGCGTGCATCGTTCCACTCCAGTCGCGAATCGCCGCGGGTGTCGCGCCAGTTGCGCTCCAGCGTCGGCTCGGCATCCTCGAAACGCTGGCCGCGGTACTGGCCGTAGGTGTCGTAGCCGTACTGGTAGGCCGGCTCGTAGTCGTTCCACTCGCGGTCGGCCGAGTAGTACGGACGGTTGCGGTACTCGGTCTCGAAGTGCTTGCGGTACTCGGTCGGGTTGACCGCTTCGGCGATCGAGTCACCCGCCTTGGCGCCGAGCACGCCACCGGCGACGGCGCCAACCGCGCTGCCCACCGGGCCGGCAACCGAACCGACGGCCGCGCCAGTCACCGCTCCGGCAACTGCGCCCGTGCCTGCACCAATGCTGTGGTCCTTTTTTACGTCACTCATGATCGCGCTCCGTTATACGTGGGGGAGCCGGCACGGTTGTCCTGCGCCGGTTGCATCCAAGCTAGGCGCGGAGGGGTTCATCCGGGGTGAAAGAAGCGCCGCGCAATGCGCGCGCTTCAGCATCGTGCACGCGACGTCAGCGTTAGGCGTCGACCAGGGGCGGCTGCGCGGCGGCGGTGAACAGGGCCTGCAACTCGCGGCGCTCGCGGTCGTGGTGCAACGCCGTGCCGGCGCGTGCGAACAGGCCGTCCGCGTTCTCCCCGCGTCGCGACATCGCCAGCCCGATGCAGACATCGACGACGACATCGCGTCCATCGACCCTGAAGGGTTCGGCGAGTCCGGCACGGATGCGCTCGAGCAGGTGCTCGCAATCGGGACGGCGGCACTCGCTGATCACCGCGAACCGCGCGCCTTCGACCCGCGCGATGCTGTCGTCGGCGCGCAGCAGTGCGCGCGTGCGCGAGAGCGCCTGTTGCAGCAGCGCGTCGCCGGCCGCGGTGCCGTGTGCGGTGACGAACGCGGAATGTCCGGCCAGTTCGAACAGCAACAGGCCGTAGCGGTTGCGCCCGAAGCTGGCGCGCAGGTGCCACGCATCGAGCTTGTGCTTCAGCGCAGCGCCATCGAGCGCGCCGGTGAGCGGATCGCGCGCAAGGCTGGCGTCGTCGCCGATCGCGAGTCGGTGGCGCGCCAGTGCGCGGTGCACCAGTGCGCCGGCCAGCAGCAGCGATTCGACCACCGCGATCGGTGCAAGCAGGTCCTGCGTCCACGGCAATCGTGCGAGTCCGAGCTGGTCGATCGACGAGGCCGCCACCAGCAGCAGCAGCGGTGCCCAGGCGAGCAGGTAGATACCGGCGTGGCCGACGCCGCGGCGCCGCGCGAGCATCGCCAGCAGCAGCATCGCCGGTGCCGCGAACAGCAGCAGCACGTGCTGGCCCAGGTGGTAGGCCTCGTGGACACGCGCACGCCCCAGCCACAGCACCGCCAGCATCGCGACCTGCAGCCACGCCAGTCCGCGCACCGCCAGCGCCGCGCGTGGCGCGATCCGGTCGAGCTCGAGGAAGCGCAGGGTGAAGACGAACTGCGAGACCACCGCGAGCGCGGCGAACGTCCACGCCGCGGTGGCACCACCGGCGGCAATCCAGCCCATGCCGAAGATCTCGCCGGCATCGCCGCTGTCGAGCACCGCGAACACGGCGACGCCGGCGAGATACCCGCCGTGGCACAGGTACAACAGGTCTCGGAACAGCAGCCACAACGCAAATGCGACACAGGCCCCCAGCACCAGCACGGTGAACGCCGCGGCGACGCGGCGCGCCCCGCGGCGCTGTTCGAGCGCGAGCTCGGGACCGGTGGCGAGCCGCAGCAGCACC
>NZ_JBJXHK010000117.1:0-1122 GCF_046638635.1 Lysobacter zhanggongensis | reverse complement strand
CGCGCCCCGCGGCGCTGTTCGAGCGCGAGCTCGGGACCGGTGGCGAGCCGCAGCAGCACCGGGCCGGAACTCGCGCCGGGCACGCGCAGGTAGGCGATGTCGTCGCCCGGCCAACCGTGCGGCAACGGCAGGGCCCAGCCGCGACGCACCAGCGGCTCGCCACCGGCCAATGCGTTGTCGACCTGTAGCGGCGCTGCACCGGGCGGATGGAACAGGACCGGTGCGAGTCCGCCGATGCCGTCCAGCACCAGCCAGGGGCGGGCGGTGGGCAGTACGGGATCGCCGCCGCTGATCCGCAGCCAGTAATGGCCTTCGCCGGGCGGCAACGGCAACCGCGCGACGCCGTAGTCGAGCGCCTCGGCCTGCGCCACCACCGGCGCGGATGCGGGTGGGCCGGCGGCGTCACCGTCGGCCAGCAGCAGCTCGACCCGCAGTGCGTGCGCACCTGCAGCCGTGGCCACTCCCAACCAGAGCGCGAGCACCGCCGAAAGTGCGGCCCGCCAGTGACATCCGATCACGTGAATCCCCCCCGGGAACCCGACGAGTCTAGCTCAGCGGCGCGCCTCAACCGCGTCGGGCCGCAACCGTCGGAGCAACCCCGACACCCGTTCGGAACGACGCGCCAGTGCCGCGCGCAACACATCCTCGCTGGCACACAGGTGCAGCCCGCGGCGGGCGCGGGTCAAAGCGGTGTAGACCAGCTCGCGCGAAAGCACCCGGTTGTCCTGCCGCGGCAACTGCAGCCAGACGGTGTCGAACTCCGAACCCTGGGCCTTGTGCACGGTCATCGCGAACGCGCTTTCGTGCGCGGGCAGGGCGGCGGGGTGGAAGGCCCGCGTGCCGGTCTCCGTGGCGGTGTCGGGGAACCAGGCCACCAGGGTGCCGCGGTCGTCTCGCAGGCAGATGCCGATATCGCCGTTGAACAGCCGGTGACGGTAACTGTTCTCGGTGACCAGCAGCAGCCGGCCGTGGAAGTGCACCGGCGGCCGTGGACCCATCAGCGCCTCTTCGATCCGCGTGTTGAGGGTGCGGGTGCCCTGCGGCCCGCCGCGTACCGCGGTCAGCAGGCGCAGGTGGGCGGCCTCGGCGAGCGCCGTCGCCGGGTCGGACGCGCCGGCCAGC
>NZ_JBJXHK010000116.1:0-5298 GCF_046638635.1 Lysobacter zhanggongensis | reverse complement strand
GGCTGGCGGCGCGGGGTCGGCGCCGGCGGGCATCCGCATCAGGCCGTCGTCGCCGCGGACCAGCTGGTCGGTGCGGGCCTCCACCACCTGCAGGCGGCCGGCCTCGGCGAGGGTGGACGGCGGCTGGCCGAGCGGGACGACCGAGATCGTGCCGTCGCCACCGATCAGCATCGACTCGTTGGGTGGCACCGCCACCGGCGCGCCGCCCTGGTCGAGCACCGGCAGGCCGCTGGCAGTGGTCAGCAGGCCGTTGGCGGTCAGTTGCAGGTTGCCGGCGCGGGTGTAGGCCACGCCGCCATCCGGCGCCTGCACCGCGAGCCAGCGGTCCTGGTGCAATGCAATGTCGGTGGCGTTGCCGGTCTGGTTGATCGCGCCGGGCGCCGCGCTGACGCCGAGGGTGCGATGGCTCGCGGCCACGCGGGAGTCGAAACCCTCGCCCTGCACCGGCGCCGCGACGGTGCCGCTGAGCGTGGCCTGGAAGCCGACCGTGTTGGCGTTGGCGAGGTTGTGCGACACCGACGCCTGCGCCTTCAGCGTGGCGCTGGCGCCGGTCATCGCAACGTAGAGGGCTCGATCGATCATGGGGTTCGCTCCGGCTGGGTGGAGGCGGTGCCCGGTTGTAGGAGCGACGTCAGTCGCGACCCGCCCGGCCTGGGCAATATCCGGGTCGCGACTTACGTCGCTCCGACAACGTCACCGGCCTCAGCGGATGTTGATCACCGTCTGGGTGATCTGGTCCTGGGTCGAGATCATCTGCGCGTTGGCCTGGAAGTTGCGCTGCGCGGTGATCATGTTCACCAGCTGCTCGGTCAGGTCGACGTTGGACGCTTCCAGCGCGCCGCCCTGGATCATTCCCAGGTCGGACGTGCCGGCGGCGCCGCGCAGGGGCTGGCCGGACTCGAACGTCTCGGCCCAGCCGTTGTCGCCAAGCGGCTGCAGGCCCTGCGGGTTGCTGAAGCTGGTCATCGCCACCTGGCCGAGCGCGGTGGACACGCCGTTGGTGTACTGCGCGGTGACCACGCCGGTGGCCGAGACCTCGATGCCGGTCAGCCGGCCGGTCGCGTGGCCGTCCTGGACGAGCTCGGAGACGTTGAACGACTCGCCGTACTGGGTCGAGCCGCCGAGGTCGAGGCCGACCACGAGCGGCGCGGCGCCGTTGCCCGGGTCATGGGCGGGCAGGGCGACCAGTCCGTTGGCCGGCACCTGCAGCTCGCCGGTGTCGGAGTACTGCAGCGTCGCCGGCGCACCGACCGCGGTGCCGTCGATGGACGCATGCACCTGCCATTCGTTCGGGTTGGCGGTCTTGACGAAGTGCAACTGCTGCGTGTGCGAGGCGCCGAGCGAGTCGTACACGGTCAGCGAGGTGGTGTGGTTGTAGNCCGACCGCGGTGCCGTCGATGGACGCATGCACCTGCCATTCGTTCGGGTTGGCGGTCTTGACGAAGTGCAACTGCTGCGTGTGCGAGGCGCCGAGCGAGTCGTACACGGTCAGCGAGGTGGTGTGGTTGTAGCTGGTCGGGTCGTTCGGATCGAACGGCGCGATGACCGGCGGGGCGGCGTCGGCGGGCAGGTTGCTGCCGACCTGCACCTCGCCGGTCGCGCGCGGCGCCGCGTCGCCGGTGGCCAGTTGCAGGTCGCTCAGGCGGCCAGTGTCGAAACCCACGCCCGAGGCGTTGGGCATGTAGACCTGCAGGCGGTGGCCGGACGGATTGACGACGAAGCCGTCGCGGTCTGCGCCGAAGTTGCCGGCGCGCGAGTACACCGTCGCGCCCTGGTTGGACAGGGTGAAGAAACCCTTGCCGCTGATCGCCAGGTCGAGCGCCTTGCCGCTGAACTCCACGTTGCCCTGGTTGAACTGCTGGGCGACCTGGTTGAGCCGGACGCCGGCACCAATGGCGTTCCTGGACAGGCCGTAGGCCGACACCGGGAACACGTCGCCGAACTCGGCACGCGACTGCTTGAAGCCAGTGGTGTTGGCGTTGGCGATGTTGTTGGAGGTGACGTTGAGGTCGGCGGTGGCCGCGTTCATGCCACTGAGCGAGATGCGGAAACTCATGCGGGTGCTCCAGTCGGGCGAATCGGGGTGGTGGTGGGAGCGGCCTGGCCGCGCCCGGATGTCGGGAATGGGTGTCAGCCGATCCGGCGGATCGCGCCGAGCGGATGGCTGCCGAGGCCGGCGAGGTTGAGCACCAGGCCCTGCGGTTCGATCGAGACGCTGTCGATGCGGGCGGCGACGCCGACCGCGAGCGACTCGGTGTCCTCGCCACCGCCGGAGGTCGCGCGGATGCTGTAACGGCCGGCAGCCGCGGGGTCGCCGTTGTCATCGCGGCCGTCCCACTCCCACGCCACGCCGCCGGCGGCATCGGCCTGCACGGTGGTGCGGCGTACGGTGGCGCCGGAGGCATCGACGATCTCGACCTGGAGGGTGCCCGCGCGGGTGGCGGCGATCTCGCCGCGTACCCCGGCACCGGCGGCGAGCTCGACCGTGTCCGTCTCGATCAGCGCTTCGCGGCCAACCAGCGAGGCGGCGCGCAAAGTCTGGTCGGACTCCATCACCGAGGCGACCGACGACAGCGCGCCCTGCATCTTGTCGATGCCCTGCACGGTCGAGAACTGCGCGAGCTGGCCGAGGAACTCGGCGTTCTGCAGCGGCTTGAGCGGGTCCTGGTTCTTGAGCTGCTCGGTCATGAGCCGAAGGAAGTCGGCCTGGCCGAGCGAGGTGTCGCGTGCGGGTGCCTGCGAAGCGAGGCCCAGCGAGCCCCACGGGTTCTCCAGGCTGGTGCCGGGGATGGTGCTCATGGCGTGGTGTCCTTCATCGCGGTCGGGCTCACTTGCCCATGTTCAGGGTCGCGGTGGCCAGTTCCTTGGCGGTGTTGAACACCTCCACGTTGGCCTGGTAGCTGCGCGAGGCGGAGATCAGGTCGACCATCTGCGCGACCGGGTCGATGTCGGGCGCGTAGACGTAGCCGTCGCCATCGGCCAACGGGTGGCCGGGCTCATAGCGCTTGATCGGCGCGGCGGTGCTGTCGACCACCTCGGTGACCCGCACGCCCGACAGCGCCGGGTCGCCCGAAACCGCCTGGGCGGTGAACACCGGATGCTTGGGTTGGTACACGGCGTCGGGGTTGCCCGACACGGTGTCGGCGTTGGCCAGGTTGCTGGCGACGGTGCTCAGGCGCACCGACTGGGCGTTCATCGCCGAGCCGGCGACGTCGAAGATCGGGAGCGTGCTCATCGGTCCGCCTCCTACTGCCCGGTGATCGCGGTCAACATCCCGCGCACCTTGGCCTCGACGAACGACAGCGACGCGCGGTACTCCAGCGACGCCTGCGCGAACGCGGCCTTCGCGCGCTCGCCGTCGACGGTGTTGCCGTCCAGGCTGGGCTGGAGGGAGGCGGGCGCGTACTGCGACGCGGCCACCGCGGTGTCGATGGCGTCACCGGGGCCGGCCGGCTGCAATGCGGCGCGCAGCGCGGTCTGGAAGTCCAGGTCCTGCGCCTTGAAGCCGGGCGTATCGGCATTGGCGATGTTGCCGGCAAGCAATTGCAGCCGCTGCTCGCGCAGGGCCAGCGCAGTGCCGTGGATGCCAAGGAACGATGAATCGAGCGAAGGCATGGGCGCCCTCCGGGTCTGGTTCACCCGGGATCAGGCAAGCGCCGTGCCACGACGTGGTTTCGAGCGGACCGCGCGGCCGCGGGCGAGGCGCTAGGCCGCGCGCTGCAGCGCCGTCATCCGCACCGCAATGCGTTGCGCCAGCTCGTGCTCGGAGTACTTGGGCACGAAGTCGTCGGCGCCGACGCGCTCCACCATGGCGTGGTTGAACACGCCCGACAGTGAGGTGTGCAGCAGCACGTAAAGGCCGCGCAGGGCCGGGCTGCGCCGGATTTCCGTCGTCAGCGTGTAGCCGTCCATCGCCGGCATTTCGATGTCGGAGATCACCATCGCGTAGCGGTCGCCCGGTGAACGGCCGCCCTCGGCCATCTGCTGTAGGTGCTCCAGCGCCTGGCGGCCGTCCGAGAGCAGCGTGGCACCCAGGCCGAGCTGCTCCAGCACCTGCCGGATCTGGTTGCGGGCGACGCGGGAGTCGTCGACCACCAGTACTTCGTGCGGCACCCCGGGGGTGTGGGGCAGCGCGCTGATGCCGGTGGCATCGCTGGCGCGCGGGGCCGACTCGGCCAGCACGCTTTCAACGTCCACCAGCTGGATCAGCTCGCCCTGGTGGCGGGTGACGCCGGTCAGGTAATGGGCGTCGCCGCCCAGGTCCGGCGGCGGCTGGATGTCCTCGACGGCGATATTGACGATGCGCTCCACTCCGGACACCAGGAAGCCCTGCACCGTGCGGTTGAACTCGGTGACGACCAGGTAGCTGGGCTCGGCGCCGTCGTGGGCGTGGCCGATCGCACGAGCCAGGTCGAGCACCGCCACGGTCCGGCCGCGCACGTCGGCCGCGCCGGCAAACGCGCAGGGCAGCTGCGGCAGGGTGAACAGCGGCGGCCGCGGGATCACCTCCTGCACCTTGAACACGTTCACGCCAAAAAGCTGACGCGTGCCCAGTCGGAACAGCAGCAGCGCCAGCCGGTTGTGGCCGGCCAGGCGGGTACGTTGGTCGATGCGGTCCAGCAGGTCACGGCTCATGGCGAGGTTGTCGGCCGTGGCCGGTGGTTCTTGAGCGGCCGCTCGCGGCGGCGGAGGGCGGGGCGGTCGCGCCGGGGGCGCGGCACGCCGCTTGCCTGTGTCCCGGCGTATCCCTCTCCGGAGTCCACCGTGCGGCAGTTGTTCCTGCCATTGCTGGTCCTGCCCGTGCTCGCGGTCAGCCTGCTCGTCGTGGCCCTGTACAGCGGGCCCGTGTCGGCGGCGGGACCGGTCACCCCGCCCGATGCGATCCGTGCCGCGGCCATCGCCGCGGTCGGCGCCACCGCCGCAAACGCGGAAGCGTCGGTCGACCCCAACCTCAGGATGGCCGCGTGCTCGTCGCCGTTGCAGGCCTTGCCGACCAGCGCCCGGGTGGTCCACGTCCGCTGTCCGGACCAGCCGGGCTGGCAGCTGTACGTGCCGGTGCAGGTGCGTGATGTGGAGCAGGTGCTGGTGGTGACCGGGCCGGTGCAGGCCGGCGAGACCATCACCGCCGACATGCTGGCCATGCGCCGGCGCGACATGGCCGGCGCCGGTGACGGCTTCGCCGATGCGGCGGCGCTTGTCGGCCAGACCGCCAACCGCAGCCTTGCCCCTGGTGCCGCGCCGACTGCCGACGACGTGGTCGAAGGGCCGATGCTGCGCCGCGGCGACCCGGTCGTGCTG
>NZ_JBJXHK010000115.1:0-5366 GCF_046638635.1 Lysobacter zhanggongensis | reverse complement strand
TCCACCGCGGTGCGCATGCGCTGCATGCCCTCACGCAGTGGCGCGTCAGGCTCCCAGCGCTGGTGGTCGGCGGCGATGTCCGCGGCGGCGGCCGGGTGGGCGGCGTGCGCGGCGTGTGCATCGTGCTCGTCGACCTGGGCGTGCGCCACCTTGCGGCCGGCATCACCGTGGTCGATCGGGGTGTGGCCGGCAACCGCCGGGTGGGCGAACGCGAGCAGCGGAACAACGAGCAGGGCGGTCAATCGGGACATGGCGTGGTTCCTCGATGCAGCGCGCGCGGCGGGACGCCGCGGCCGTTGCCACGATGCTAGCCGCGATGGGTAGGCGCGGACCTGATCCAGGTCAACGACCGCGCCGCGCCCGCCGGTGACGATGCGGCTCCCCGTTCAGGAGTAGCCCATGCAACTGGTCTGTCCCGCCGGCAACCTGCCGGCCCTGCAGGCGGCGGTCGACGCCGGCGCCGACGCGGTCTACGCCGGCTTCCGCGACCAGACCAATGCGCGTGCTTTCCCGGGGCTGAATTTCAGCGACGACGAACTGCGCGCGGGCATCCGCTACGCGCATGCCAAGGGCGCCAAGGTCTACCTCGCGCTCAACACCTACCCCGACAGCGCGCGGCTGGCCCAGTGGCACGCCGCGGTCGACAAGGCGGCGGAGTTGGGCTGCGACGCGATCATCGCGGCCGAGATGGCGGTGCTGGCCTACGCGGCGCGCAGCTACCCGGCGCTGCCGCGGCACCTGTCGGTGCAGGGTTCGGCAACCACCGCCCCTGCGCTGCAGTTCGCCTACGAACGTTTCGGTATCGCCAGAGCGGTGCTGCCGCGGGTGCTGTCGATCCAGCAGGTCGAGCGACTGTGCGACAAGTCGCCGGTCGCGATCGAAGTCTTCGCCTTCGGCAGCCTGTGCATCATGGTCGAAGGCCGCTGCCAGCTGTCGAGCTACGTCACCGGCGCGTCTCCCAACCGCCATGGCGTCTGCTCGCCGGCGAAGTTCGTGCGCTGGGACGAGTTCGACGATGGCAGCCGGACCGCCCGCCTCAACGAGGTGCTGATCGACCGCTTCCAGCCCGACGAGCCGGCGGGTTACCCCACCGTCTGCAAGGGCCGCTTCGAGGTCGGCGGGGAGACGTTCCACGCGCTGGAGGAGCCGACCAGCCTCAACACCCTCGAACTGCTGCCGCGATTGGCGCAGGCCGGGGTGGTGGCACTGAAGATCGAAGGCCGGCAGCGCGGCGTCGCCTACGTGTCGTCGGTTACGCGCACCTGGCGCACGGCGATCGACCGCTACCGCCGTGAGGCAGGCGACTGGCATGTGCGCGCGGACTGGCAGGAAAACCTGTCGGCGCACGCCGAAGGGCACCAGACCACGCTTGGCCCCTACCACCGTGCCTGGCATTGAGGACGCATCGATGAAGCTCAGCCTTGGCCCCCTGCAGTATTTCTGGCCGCGCGAACAGACCTACGCGTTCTACCGCGAAGCCGCCCAATGGCCGCTGGACGTGGTCTACCTGGGCGAGACGGTGTGCAGCAAGCGCCGCGAGCTGGGCACCCGTGACTGGATCGAGTTGGGCCGCGAGCTCGTCGCCGGCGGCAAGCAGGTGGTGCTGTCGAGCCTGGCATTGATCGAGGCCGAATCCGAACTCGGCGTGCTCGCTCGCCTGGTCGAAGAGGGCGGCTGCTGGATCGAGGCCAACGATCTGTCGGCGGTGCAGTTGTGCCGCCAGGCGGGGTTGCCGTTCGTCGCCGGGCCGACGCTCAACGTCTACAACCACGAGGCGATGGCGATGCTGGTCGAGGACGGCCTTCGCCGCTGGGTGCCGGGCGTGGAACAGGGCGAGGTGCTGGTGCGGGAACTGCGCGAGGCGATGCTGGCGGCCGGGCACGCGATGCCCGAGCTGGAGGTGATCGCCTGGGGCCGGTTGCCGCTGGCGCTGTCGGCCCGCTGCTTCACCGCGCGCGCACTGGACGTACCCAAGGACCAGTGTGGTTTCCGCTGCATCGACTATCCCGACGGCATGCCGCTGGCGACGCGCGAGGGACGGCCGTTCCTGCGCATCAATGGCATCCAGGTGCAGGGTGAGGAAGTGACCGATCTCGGTCCGGAACTGCCGTCGCTGCGGGCGCTAGGGGTCGACCTGCTGAGGATCTACCCGCAGGCCCGGGGTTGCCGCGAGGTGGTCGAACACTTCGACCTGGCACGCCAGTCGATGACACCGCCGCCGCGCATGGGCGCCCGCAACGGCTATTGGCACGGCGAACCCGGCATGCGCCCGGTCGAGCCGCAGGCCATGCCCGCCTGAGCACCCGGACGACGCGCGTCGTCCGGATGCCGTCATCGCACGGGGCTCAGCAGCCGCCGCTACCGCAACCGCAACCGCCTTCGTCGCCGGCGACGCCGGTCACCGCGAAATCGATCACGATGGCGCCCGGCTCGCGCTGGCGGTATTCGATCGAGACCTGGTCGCCGTAGCGCTCGCGCAGCTGGCCCAGCAGCGGAAGCGGGTCGTGGTCGTTGACGAAGCGCATCGCCTCGCCGGGACGCAGCGCCTCGAGCGCGCCGAAGATGGCGGCATGGCGGAAACGCTTGCCGATGCCGCGGGCATCGAAGGGGTGGACCTGGATCGTCAGCGGGGTAATCGCGCTCATGGTGGACCTGCCTGTTGGGAGGCCCGCAGGATGACGCCCGCCCGCAAGTACGCCATTGACCTGGATCAGCCAGGCCGCAGGTCGGGTCACCACTGCAGGTAGAACATCGCCTTGGCCAGCAGCACGATGCCGACCACGTGCGCGAAGACGCTCAGATGGATGTTCCGGAACACGTTCGACACCAGCCGGCCGCGCCGCCGCAGCGCCATCGCCAGCAGGAAGTGGCCGAACACGCTGAGCGCCAGGGTGATCTTGAGCGTCAGCAGCAGGCCGAAGCTGCCTTGCAGCGGGTGCGCAAGGGCAGCCCGGTGGTGCCACGCCAGGCCGGCGCCGCTGCCGTACAGCGCCAGCAGCACCCACGGGATCACCTGACGCGCGCGCACGCCGATCCCGCCTTCGACCAGTGTCATCACCCGCGCCGGCACGCGCCGGCGGACGCCTTCCAGGATCAGCACCTCGAAGAAAACGGTGCCGCCGAACGCGATCGCACCGGACAGGTGCAGGAGCAACAGGTACGGGTAGGCGATCGTCGGCATGGAGGCATGGTCGCTGCTTCGAAGCAGCGCGCCCATGATTCACATCAAGGCCACTTGCACGCGAAGGTCAACGTAGGAGCGACGCAAGTCGCGACGAACTTGTCGAACAAGTACAGGCCGCGACCCGCGTCGCTCCTACGGCCGCCGGTATCGATCAGGCCTGCGCGAATACCAGCGTCGCGTTGGTGCCGCCGAAGCCGAAGCTGTTGGACATCACGGTCTTGAGCGTCGCCTCGCGGCTCTCGCGCAGGATCGGGAAACCTTCGGCCTTCGGGTCCAGGTGCTCGATGTTGGCCGAGCCGGCGACGAAGCCGCCCTGCATCATCAGCAGGCAGTAGATCGCCTCGTGGACGCTGGCCGCACCCAGCGAGTGGCCGGTCAGCGCCTTGGTCGACGAAAGCGGCGGCACGTCCGTGCCGAACACCTCGCGCACCGCGCCCAGCTCGATCACGTCGCCAACCGGGGTCGAAGTGCCGTGGGTGTTGAGGTAGTCGATCGTGCCGACACCGCGGCCATCGAGGCCGGCCAGCGCCTGCTTCATGCAGCGCACCGCGCCTTCGCCCGACGGCGCCACCATGTCCACGCCGTCGGAAGTGACGCCATAGCCGACCAGCTCGGCGATGATCTCCGCGCCGCGTGCCTTGGCGTGCTCGTATTCCTCCAGCACCAGCATCCCACCACCGCCGGCGATGACGAAGCCGTCGCGGTCAATGTCGTACGGGCGCGAGGCGGTTTCTGGAGTGTCGTTGTGCTTGGTCGACAGCGCGCCCATCGCGTCGAACTGCGAGGTCATGCCCCAGTGCAGCTCCTCGCCGCCACCGGCGAACATCACGTCCTTGACCCCGTGCCGGATCAGGTCGGCTGCCGCACCGATGCAGTGCGCCGACGTCGCGCATGCAGCGGAGATCGAGTAGCTCAGGCCGCGGATACCGAACGCGGTCGACAGCGCTGCAGAGACGGTCGATCCCATCGTGCGGGGCACCATGTAGGGGCCGACCTTGCGCACGCCCTTCTCGCGCATGAGGTCGCCGGTGGCAATCTGCCATTCCGGCGAGCCACCGCCGGAGCCGGCGATCAACCCGCTGCGCTCGCCGCGGACCTGCTCGTCACCCAACCCGGCCTGCGCGATCGCATCGCGCATCGCCACGTAGGCGTAAGCCGCGGCGTCGCCCATGAAGCGCTTGAGCTTGCGGTCGATCTGCTCGACCAGGTCGATCTGCGGCGCGCCGGCGACATGGCTGCGCAGACCCATCTGCGCGTATTCGGGGATGAAGCGGATGCCCGACTTCAGCGCGCGCAGCGACTCGGTGACGCTCGCCGCCGCATTGCCGATGCACGACACCACGCCCATGCCGGTCACCACGACGCGGCGCGGGGCAGCCCCGGCGACGTTGCTTGCTGCGGCCATGTTCAGAAGCCCTCCGTCGAGGTGAACAGCCCGACCCGCAGGTCGGAGGCGGTGTAGATCTCGCGGCCGTCGACCAGCGTGCGGCCGTCGCCGATGACCAGCGCGAGCTTGCCGCGCATCACCCGGCGGATGTCGATCTCGTAGCTGACCACCTTCGCGTCCGGCAGCACCTGCCCGGTGAACTTGACCTGGCCGACGCCCAGCGCGCGACCGCGGCCGGGCTCGCCGAGCCACGGCAGGTAGAAACCGCAGAGCTGCCACATCGCGTCCACGCCGAGGCAGCCGGGCATCACCGGGTCGCCTTCGAAGTGGCACTGGAAGAACCACAGGTCGGGGCGGATATCGAGCTCGGCGCGGATCACGCCCTTGCCGTACTTGCCACCCTCGGTGGAAATCTCGGTGATGCGATCGAACATCAGCATCGGCGGCGCTGGCAGCTTGGCGTTGCCGGGGCCGAACATTTCGCCGCGGGCGCAGGCCAGCAACTGGTCGTAGTCGAAGGAGGAAGGACGGCTCATCGGGTCGGGCACAGGAATTCCGCGGTTTTCACAAACCCCGATTCTGCCGGTTTGTCGCGAAGCCTGCGTTGACAGCGGTCAATACGTGGCGCCGTACGCCAGCGCACGGCTACCCCCGCCGGGGTCAGCGAAGGCCCCGACCGGCTCGTCGTCGCGCCAATGGGCACCAATGCCGACGCGGCGGCGGGCCGCGGCCTCCAGCACCGCCAGGGCCAGCCGCCCTTGCCAGCCCGCAGCGGCCAGTGGGCGCATCGCGGCG
>NZ_JBJXHK010000114.1:0-5412 GCF_046638635.1 Lysobacter zhanggongensis | reverse complement strand
CGGCCGCGCTGTTCGCGTTCGGCCACGGCATCGCGCTGGCCGCGCTCGGGCCCCTGGCGGTCCGGTGGTCGGCGCGGCTGGCGTTGATGGGGCTGCTGCTTGGCACCCTGTTGTTCTCGGGCAGCCTGGTCGCGGCCCACCTGTTCGACGCGCCGACGGTGTTCGCGCCGCTCGGCGGTGGCCTCATGATCTTCGCGTGGCTGGGCTGGGCGGCCGACCGGCTGGGCCACTGACGATGCGCCACGCCCGCGGGTTCGACACCGATGCCGCCCACGCGCATTTGACCCGCCGCGACCGCAAGCTCGCCCGCTGGATGCGCGAGCTGGGGCCGATCGCGCCGGATCCACGCTGGCGCAAGACGTTCGATCCGGTCGACGCGCTGGCACGGGCGATCCTGTTTCAGCAGCTCAGCGGCAAGGCCGCATCGACCATCGTGGGGCGCGTGGAGGCGGCGATCGGCAGCGAGCGCCTGCACTACGACACGCTCGGCCGGTGCGATGACGCGACCCTGCGCGGCTGCGGCGTGTCGGGCAACAAGTTGCTGGCGCTGCGGGACCTGTCCGCTCGCGAGGAGCGCGGCGAGATCCCGTCGCTGCGGCGGATGGCGACGATGGACAACGACGCGATCATCGACGCGCTGGTGCCGGTTCGCGGCATCGGCCGCTGGACGGTGGAGATGATGCTGATGTTCCGGCTGGGGCGGCCGGACGTGCTGCCGGTCGACGACCTGGGCATCCGCAAGGGCGCGCAGATGGTCGACCGCCTGGAGGCGATGCCGACGCCGAAACAGCTTGCCGAACGCGGCGAGCGATGGGGGCCGTACCGCAGCTATGCCAGCTTCTATCTGTGGCGGATCGCCGACAGTGCGGCGGGGGCCAAGGCGCCGACCAAGCGCTCGCAGGAGTGAGGCGGGGCCTCAGTCGGCCATTGCGTCGACCGGCGCCCAGCGCCAGTGCCAGGGTTCGTAGACGATGCCGTGCGGGTTGTCGCGCGGGTAGCTCATCGTGAAGCCATAGCCGCTGGCGTTGTCAGTCAGCCAGGCGAATGCGGGGGTTGATTCGAAGGTCTCCTCGGCCGGCGGCTCCCCCGGGGTGCCGACGTCGAGCGCGAAGCCGGCGTGGTGCTCGCTGTAGCCGGGCGCGGCGTTCACCGCGAGGATGTCAGCGATCCCGAGCCCGCGCGCGCGCTTTCGCTCGAATATCCCCAGCTGGTAATCGTGGCTGCGATAGCCGGAGATCGCCTCCAGCACCACACCGTCGCGACCGGCCGCCGCCTGCAGGTGGCGCCAGGCGCGTGCAGCGTCGGTGTGCAGCCACAGTGGTCGGCGGAACCGGTCGAACCCCGCCAGCGCCAGCCATTCCGGTTCGGCGACAAGCGCCAGGCCGGTACGCTCACCGTAGCTGTCGTCCAGTCCAAGCGCTTCGAGCCGTTCGTGGAGACGGTCCAGCGGCAGTTCGCCGACGCGTTCGATGCCGGGCCGGCGGTGGCCCGGGTGCCATTCGAGTGCGTCCAGCGCGGCGTCGATCCCCGGTTCGCGCGCCAGCCGCGGGACCAGTGGCAGCAACCCTTCGGGCAGGTCGGCTGCGAGGTAGCGGCCGTCGCGCTTGCGCCGCAGCACGTGCCGGGCGCGTGCCAGGGCACGGGCATCGTGGTTGCTGCGGGCGCGCAAGAGCCCGTGCGGCCAGAGCTCGATCTCGGCGGTGTTGACCAGGATGTCGGGTTGGCCACGCATGGGCGCAGGTTAGCGCCCGGGCTTCGGGGCGGCCAGTTCGCGCAGGCGGTCCAGCAGCGCCTGCGGACGCACCGGTTCCAGCAACAGGTCGTACCCCAGCCGTGTCGGCAGCCACAGCGCGCGCCTGCCGCCGACGGTCGCGACCAGCGCCTTGTTGCCGTTCCGCAGGCGGAACCAGCCGCTCTTGAAGCCCGGCAGGCCGGTGCCGTTGGTCTTGAGCGCGGGCCGCAGCTCGGTGCGTTCGTCCAGGTCCGCGACCCGGGCCTGGTCGATGCGCAGGTCGCCCAGCGCGATGCGGCGCCGGTAGAAGGAAGTCGTGACTTCGAGCGCGCTCGCGTCGAGTGCAATGCGGTGGCGTCGCAGGCCCCAGTCCAGCGCGACCGCAAGGGCGACGCAGAACGCTGCCGTGCCCGGCACGACCCACGCTGGCGTGCGGTCCACCGCTCCCGGGTCGGCGATGCCGAGGGTCGGCAGGATCACCAGCGACAGCAGCGGCAGCCCGAGCACCAGCGCGGCCAGCATCACGCGCGACTGGGTCGATACGGGGCGCAATTGGATTGCGCGGTCGGTCGCGGGGCCCGCCGTCATTCGGTCGCGTCCGTGGACAGGATCCACTCGGCGACATCGTCGATCAGTCCGGCGTCGACGTGTCCGGGCCGGTCGTATTCGGCCAGCGTGCCCGCGCCCTGGCCGGCGATCCCGAGGTGGTTGAGCGCGGGGTAGTGCTTGAACGACGTGTCCGGGCGGTCGGCCAGCGCGCGGCGCCACCGCTGCCAGTCGGCATCGACGACCTGGAAGTCGCGGCCGCCCTGCAGCAGCAGGATCGGGATGTCGATGGCGAGGGCGTCGGCGACGGGGTCGATGGCGTCCAGGCCCCGCCAGTACGCGACCGGCAGGCCCAGCGGCGTGTCCCTGGCGTCCATCGTCGCGCCGCTGCGGATGCGCGCGATCGAGGCGTCCAGGCTGTCGAGGAATTGCTGTTCGGCGGGGACGATCTCCCCGTCGGCGGCGAACAGGTAGCGGTTCTGCTCGGGCAGCAGGTCCAATAACGGCCGCGCGGGGGCGGCGAGCATGACCAGCCCGGCCATGTTGCCCGATGCTTCGGCGATGCGCGGTGCCAGCATTCCGCCCTGGCTGTGGCCCAGTACGAACACCCGGTCGCGGTCGACGCCATCGACCTCGCGGAGGGCGGCTACCGCGGCGACCGCATCGTCGGTGGTTTCGTCGTCGACGTCGTAGTCACCGCCGGCGAAATCCTGCGGACGTGCCTGGGTGCGCTTGTCATAGCGCAGCACCGCGATGCCGCGTGCGGCCAATGCGCGGGCAATGTCCAGGAAGGGCCGGTTGGCACCGACCGTCTCGTTGCGGTCCTGCGGACCCGATCCGTGCACCAGCNTCGACGTCGTAGTCACCGCCGGCGAAATCCTGCGGACGTGCCTGGGTGCGCTTGTCATAGCGCAGCACCGCGATGCCGCGTGCGGCCAATGCGCGGGCAATGTCCAGGAAGGGCCGGTTGGCACCGACCGTCTCGTTGCGGTCCTGCGGACCCGATCCGTGCACCAGCACCACCCCCGGCACCGGCGCGCTCGCGTGCTTGGGGATCGCCAGGGTGCCGCCGAGCGCGCGGCCGGCGTCGCCGACGCTGAACCCGCGCTCCTCGAACGGGGCGTCCGGCGCTGGTGCCTCGGCTGGCGCGGGCGGGGCCGGCTTGATCATCAGCCCGGCGACGCGCCCGTCGCCATCGACCACCACCTGCGCAACCAGTTCGGCTTTCTCGTGGTGCAACGGCACGAGGACGATCCGCATGTCCTCCTGCTCGACCACGCGTGGGGTCCCGCGCCCGGTGGCAGCGCCGGCCTGTCGCGGGAGCGACTCCCAGATCGCCCGCAGCTGCGCGGCCGGGACGGCCTCGGCCATCTGCGCGGTGAAGCCTGCCTCGACCGCCTCGTACTCGCCGGCATCGAGGCGGTCGAGCAGGGTGATCGCAATGGCGACGGGATCCACCTGCGCGGCGGCAGGGGCGGGAGGGGCGGCCTGCACGGGAGCGACCATCGCGGTCGATGCCAGCAACACCGAGCCCAACGCGGCGTGGAGCAGTCGACGGGGCATCTCAGAGCTCCTTCTTGAGCACGAGCCGGACGTGGTCGAACGGCGTCAGTTGCGCGGTCGAGACCAGTTCCCAGCCGAGCCTGCCGAGCCGGTCGAGCTCCTCGCGGATCCGCTCCGACATCGGCGGGCCCATCATGTTCGGGGTCAGTTCCACCACTTCGTAGGTCCATTGCTTGTTCATGGCGTGTCTTCCGGGTCTTCGTGACGGGGGGTGTGCGGCAATCGGCCGGCCTTGCGCAGCGCATCGCGCAGGACGTACTCGATCTGGGCATTGAGGCTGCGCAGCTCATCGTCGGCCCAGCGCTGCGCCGCGGCGAGCACGTCGACATTGATGCGCAGCGCGTAGCCCTTCTTTTCGGACATCTAGTACAGGCTGCCCGCGTTGACCACCGGCTGGGTGCCGCGGTCGGCGCACAGCACCACCAACAGGTTGCTGACCATCGCCGCCTTGCGCTCCTCGTCGAGCCGCACGACGTCGTTCTTCTGCAGTTCCTCAAGCGCCATCTCGACCATCCCGACCGCACCGGCGACGATCCGCGTGCGCGCGGCGATGACCGCGTTGGCCTGCTGGCGCTGCAGCATCGCGTGGGCGATCTCGGGGGCGTAGGCCAGGTGGCTGATGCGCGCCTCGAGCACGTCGACGCCGGCCGTGTTCAGGCGCTCGTCCAGTTGCTCCTTCAGGTGCAAGGAGATCTCGTTGGGGTGGCTGCGCAGCGAGACCTGGCCGTCCTCGTGCTGGTCGTAGGGGTAGCTGGTGGCCATGCTGCGCAGCGCGGCCTCGGACTGGATGTGGACGAAGCTTTCGTAGTCGTCGACGTTGAAGACCGCCTCGGCCGAGTCGACCACCTTCCAGACGATCACCGCGGCGATCTCGATCGGGCTGCCCTCCAGCTCGTTGACCTTGAGCTTGCCGCTTTCGAAGTTGCGCACCCGCAGCGAGACCTTGCGCTTGGTGAAGAACGGGTTGTTCCAGCGCAGGCCGTTGTCGTGGACCGTGCCGATGTACTTGCCGAACAGGCTGAGCACGGCGGACTGGTTGGGTTCGACCATGTACAGGCCGACCAGACAGAAGATCGACAGCGCTCCGATGACGATGCCACCGATGATCGATGCGGGGTGCTGGCCACCCACGCCGGTGATGAGCAGCCCGGCGGCCACCAGGATCGCGACGATCAGGCCCAGCAGCATCGGGATGCCGGGCAGCGAGCGGACGGGGTTCTCTTTCATGGCGCGGACTCTCGATGAGGTTGAGAGCAGTTGATATCAAATTGATATCACGCGCAAGTGCCGGTCAGGGGTCGATCCGATAGAGCGGGGCGGGGATGAACTCGCCGGTGGCATACAGGCTGCGCCCGTCCGGGGACCAGCCCAGCGCCTCGGCCTGTGGCAGCCAGGGCAGCTCGCTGGTACGCGGCGTGCCGGCGACGGCGTCGGCCCAGTTGCCGTTGGCGGGGCGCGGATACAGCAGCAGGTAGCGGTAGGTCATCACCGCCAGCGTGTTGCGGTCCGGCGATACCGCGGCGGCGGTGACCTGGCCGTCGAGCCGTGCGCGGCGGGGCGAGGCCGCCGCG
>NZ_JBJXHK010000113.1:0-5444 GCF_046638635.1 Lysobacter zhanggongensis | reverse complement strand
CGATGGTGCTGGCGTTCGCCGGCTTCGTCGCACCGGCCGACGCGCAGACCGCCCCAGCGGCCGCGCAGGCCCAGGCGCAGATGCAGCCCGCTGCCGCCCCGGCCGCCAGCACGCCGTTGCCGTCGGTCAACGTCGGCAACATCGGCGGCGAGCCGGTCAGCATGCCGCTGCAGGTGCTGCTGCTGATGACGGCGATCACGCTGTTGCCGGCGGCGCTGCTGGGGCTGACCGCGTTCACCCGCATCATCATCGTGCTGGGCCTGCTGCGGCAGGCACTCGGCACCGGCCAGACCCCCAGCAACCAGGTGTTGCTGGCACTGGCGCTGTTCCTGACGGCGATGGTGATGATGCCGGTGTTCGACCAGGCCTGGGTGACCGCGATCTCGCCCTACCTCAACGACCAGATGGAGTTCCGCCAGGCCTGGACCGCCGCGCTGGAGCCCTTCCGCGGCTTCATGCTCGGCCAGATCCGCGAGAACGACCTGATGACCTTCGCCGGCCTGTCGGGCACCGGGCCGTACGCCTCGCCGCAGGACGTGCCGTTCGGCGTGCTGGCCGCTTCGTTCCTTACCAGCGAGCTCAAGACCGCGTTCGAGATCGCGTTCCTGATCTATATCCCGTTCGTGATCATCGACCTGGTGGTCGCCAGCGTGCTGATGTCGATGGGCATGATGATGCTGTCGCCGATGATGATCTCGGCGCCGTTCAAGATCCTGCTGTTCGTGCTGGTCGACGGCTGGGTGCTGGTGGTCGGCTCGCTCGCCGCCAGCTTCAACCTCTGAGCGCGCGACGATGACGCCCGAAGTCGCCCTCACCGAAATCGGCCGCGGCCTGCAGATGGCGCTGCTGCTCGGCGCGCCGCCGCTGCTGGCGGTGCTGGTCATCGGCGTGATGGTCGGCGTGATCCAGGCCGCCACCCAGATCAACGAGCAGACGATCGCCTTCGTGGCCAAGGCCATCGCGCTGGTGGCGGTGCTGGCACTGACCGGCCACTTCCTGCTCGGCCGGCTGGTGTCGTTCACCATCGACCTGTTCCAGCGCATCCCGCACCTGATCGGCTGATCCGCGCTCGATGGACCCGGTCACCGCCACCACCGTCGACGGGCTCAACCTGTTCGGCATGCTCGCCGCGGTGCTATGGCACCTGCTACGCATCGGCGCCGCGCTGCAGGTGCTGCCGATGGTGGGTGGACGCGGCATGCCGGTGCAGGCGCGCCTGATCCTGGCACTGGCGCTGTCCGCGGCGATGTCGACGGTACTGCCCGAACCGCCCCCGGCCGCGGTCAACGCCGCCACCGTGCTCAACGTGGTCCGCGAGTTCGCGGTCGGCATCGCGCTGGGGCTGGTGCTGCGGCTGGCTTTCGAGGCCGGGCAATTCGCCGGCGAGCTGATCAGCCAGGGCATGGGCCTGTCGTTCGCGACCATGGCCGACCCGCTCAGCGGCGCATCGTCGAACGTGCTGTCGCAGTGGTTCTTCCTGGTGTTCGGGCTGCTGTTCTTCACCCTCGACGGCCACCTGGCGCTGGTCAACCTGCTGGTCGACAGCTACCGGGCACTTCCGATCGGCACGCCACTGGCCGACCTGGGCGATTTCCTCGCCGCGCTGCCGGCGTTCTTCGGCACCTGCCTGCGCGTCGGCCTGCTGCTGGCGCTGCCGGTGATGATGGCACTGCTGGCGTCCAACCTGGCGTTCGGCGTGCTGTCGCGCGCGGCCGCCTCGCTCAATCCGATCCAGATCGGCCTGCCGGTCGCGTTGCTGGTCGGTCTGGTCCTGCTGAGCCTGCTGGCACGGGAACTGCAGGGGCCGGTGCAGCGGCTGTTCGAGGATGCCTTCCTCGCCGCCCGCGCACTGACCCCGTAGCAACCGCAGAGCAAGGCCGGCGAGCAGATGGCGAGCGAAGACAAGGACGACCGCACCGAACAACCTACCGAGAAACGCCTGCGCGAAGCCCGCGAAAAGGGCGACGTCCCGCGCTCGCGCGAACTCGGCAACGTGGCGGTGCTCGGCACCGCGACCATCGCCCTGATGATGACCGCCTCCTCGCTCGGTGCGTCCGGCCAGGGCTGGCTGCGCGATGCATTGATCCTCGACCCGGCCCTGCTTGGCCACCCCGACCGGCTGCTCGCCCACAGCGCGCGGCTGGCCGGCAGCCTGGTACTGCCGGTGGTGCCGATGCTGGCCGCCGCCCTGCTCGCCTGCCTGATCAGCCCGGCGCTGCTGGGCGGCCTGCGGTTCTCGGGCAAGGCACTGCAGCCCGACATCAAGCGGCTCAATCCGATGACCGGCCTCGGCCGCATCTACGGCAAGGAGAGCCTGGCCGAACTGCTGCGTTCGCTCGCGCGCGTCGGGCTGGTACTCGGCGTCGGCGGCGCCATGGTCTACCGCGCCTTCCACAAGCTGCTGGCGATCCCCGGCATGTCGCTGGAGGAGGCCATCGCCACCGGCCTGGACACCGCGCTGTGGGCGCTGCTGGCGATGGTCGGCTCGCTCGCGTTGCTGGCCGCGATCGACGTGCCGTGGCAGCACTACCGGCACCGCAGCAAGCTGAAGATGACCAAGCAGGAGATCCGCGACGAGTTCAAGGAGATGGAGGGCAACCCGGAGGTCAAGGCCAAGGTCCGCCAGATCGCGCAGCAGATGTCGCAGCGCCGGATGATGGAGGCGGTGCCGACCGCCGACGTGGTCGTGACCAACCCGACCCACTACGCGGTCGCGCTCAAGTACGACGCCGGCAACATGCGCGCCCCGCGGGTGGTGGCCAAGGGCGTCGACGAGATGGCGCTGGCGATCCGCGACGTGGCCGGCAAGCACCGGGTCGCGGTACTGGAGGCGCCGCCGCTGGCACGCGCCTTGTATCGGCAGGCGCAGGTCGACCAGGAAATCCCGGTGAAACTCTACGCTGCCGTCGCACAGGTGCTGTCCTACGTGTACCAGCTCAGGCACTGGCACCCGTCCCACGGGCCGATGCCGGTGCTGGCCCAGGTCGACGTCGGCGCCGACGGTGCGCCGGACACGGCGGCCGGGCCTGCCAACGGTGACGGGGAGCCGACGCGATGAGCACCGGGAGCCGGCTTTCCGGCATCGCCGCCGCGATCCGCAATGGCGCCGCCGCGCCGATCATCGTGCTGGCGATGCTGGCGATGGTGGTGGTGCCGCTGTCGCCGCTGATGCTGGACGCGCTGTTCACCATCAACATCGCGCTGTCGCTGGTGGTGATGATGGCAGTGGTCTACGTCAAGCGGCCGCTCGAGTTCTCCGTGTTCCCCAGCGTGCTGCTGATGGTCACGCTGCTGCGGCTGGGCCTGAACGTCGCCTCCACCCGCGTGGTGCTGCTGCACGGCCACGAAGGCCCGGCCGCGGCCGGCCACGTGATCGAGTCGTTCGCGCAGTTCGTGATCGGGGGCAGCTACGCGGTCGGCCTGATCGTCTTCGCGATCCTGACCATCGTGAACTTCGTGGTGGTGACCAAGGGTTCCGGGCGCATCTCGGAAGTCTCGGCCCGCTTCATCCTCGACGCGTTGCCCGGCAAGCAGATGGCGATCGACGCCGACCTCAATGCCGGCCTGCTGTCGCGCGAGGACGCCCGCGCGCGCCGCGAGGAAGTGCGCGAGGAGGCCGACTTCTACGGCTCGATGGACGGTGCCAGCAAGTTCGTCCGTGGCGACGCCATCGCCGGCCTGCTGATCCTGGTGATCAACCTGGTCGGCGGCATCCTGATCGGCCTGCTGCAGCACGACATGGCCTTCGGCGACTCGGCCCAGACCTACACGCTGCTCGCGATCGGCGACGGCCTGGTGGCGCAGCTGCCGGCGCTCCTGATCTCCACCGCCGCGGCAATGCTGGTCACTCGCGCGACCCGCGAGCAGGACATGGGCCCGGCGGTACGCAAGCAGGTGTTCGGGCAGAAGCGCGCACTGATCGTCGCCGCGTTGTTGATGGGGCTCGTCGGCATCGTGCCGGGCATGCCCAACCTGCCGTTCCTGGTGCTGGCCGCGGTGCTCGGCTATGCGGCGTGGCGGCTGCACAAGCGCGGCGCGACAGATGCGCGGGTCGAGGACGAGGCCGCCGAGCTGGCGTCCGCGCCGACCACCGCCGAACTGAGCTGGGACGAGGTGCGCCCGGTCGAGCCACTCGGGCTGGAGGTCGGCTACAAGCTGATCGCGCTGGTCGACAAGAGCCAGGGCGGCGAACTGCTGGCGCGCCTGAAAGGCGTGCGCCGCAAGCTGACCCAGGACCTGGGCTTCCTGATCCCGGCCGTGCACGTGCGCGACAACCTGGAGCTGGCGCCCGGCCAGTACCGCATCCTCGTCCACGGCGTGCCGGTGGCGACCGGCGAGCTGCATGCCGACCGTGAGCTCGCCCTCGATCCAGGCCGGGTGTTCGGCCCACTGGAAGGCATCCCCGGCAAGGACCCGGCGTTCGGGCTGGACGCGGTCTGGATCCAGAAGAGCCAGCACGCGCACGCCGAGTCGCTGGGCTACACCGTGGTCGATGCCGCCACCGTGGTGGCCACCCACCTGTCCCACGTGGTGCGCGAGCGCGCCGCCGAACTGCTCGGCCACGAGGAGGCGCAGCAGTTGCTCAACAGTGTCGGCAAGGCGGCACCCAAGCTCGTCGAGGAATTGACGCCCAAGCTGCTGCCGCTGTCGGTGGTGGTGCGCGTGCTGCAGTCGCTCTTGGTGGAGAAGGTGCCGCTGCGGCAGATGCGGCAGATCGTCGAGGCGATGCTGGAGCACGGCGCCCACACCCAGGACCCGGCCACGCTGACCGCCGCGGTCCGCACCGCGCTGGGCCGCTTCATCGTGCAGGAGCTCAACGGGCTCAACCCGGAACTGCCCGTCTACACCCTGGCGCCAGCGCTGGAACGGGTATTGCAGGACTCGGTCAACGGCCAGGGGGCCGCGTTGGAACCCGGACTCGCCGAGCGGCTGCACCAGAACCTCAGCGAGTGCGTGACCCAGCAGGAAGGCCGCGGCGAACCCGCGGTGCTGCTGGTCCCGGCGGGCATCCGCGCAACCATCGCGCGGCTGGTCCGCCACAGCGTCCCCGCGCTGTCGGTGCTGGCCTACACGGAAGTGCCGGAAGACAAACGGTTGCGCCTGGTCGGCGCGATCGGCTGAACACAACGAGGCACCGCCACGGCGGTGCAGGACGCAACGAGAACGGCACACGCCGGAGTGGTCAGGGGTAGTTGATGAGAATCAAGCGATTCATTGCCAGCGACATGCGCACCGCGCTGCGGATGGTCCGCGACGAACAAGGCCCGGATGCGGTGATCCTCTCCAACCGTCCGTGTCCGGAAGGGGTGGAGGTGGTCTCGGCCACCGACTACGACGAGGCGCTTGTGCACCAGGCCCTTCGTGCGGCGACGCCGCGGATCTCGCCGACCACCGCCAATGCCGCGCCGGCAGCCGCCGCCGAACCCGCCGCGGTGCCTTCCGCC
>NZ_JBJXHK010000112.1:0-5555 GCF_046638635.1 Lysobacter zhanggongensis | reverse complement strand
ACGCCGAGCGCGCCGCCGCGCTGCGCTGGGAGGACGCCGCCGCCAGCAGCATCGAACACGCGCTCGACACCCGTTGGGACGAAGGCCTCGCCGGGCTGTATGGCCGGCTGCCGATCGGCCGGATGGATGCGCGCCGCGCACGCGCCGAGCGCTGGCTGCAGGACCACCCCGCCAGCCCCGGGCTTCTGTTGACCCTGGCCCGCCTGTCGCGTGCCCAGGGCCAGTGGCCGCAGTCGGAGGGCTACCTGCACCGCGCGCTCGCGCAGGGTGCCAACGCCGAGGCGTGGGAAGAACTCGGCCACGGGTTCGCCCAGGCCGGCGACGAGTCCCGCGCCCGCCTGAGCTATGCCAACGCCTTGCGTGCCAGCCGCAACGAGCCGATCACCGAGCTGCCGGGGCGCGACCTGCGTGAGCGCATCTACGACGAAGCCGTGCACGAGGAGCGCGACGAGCACGGCATGCCGCGGTTGCGCGGCTAGCGGCTCGGCACCCGTTCACGGGGATATAGCGCGCGGCCCGTAGGCTGGGGTCGATGTTGTCGACCCCAGTCCCGCCGGCGGGCACGCCGGACACCGAACCCGCCCGCACCGCGCTCGCGGACCACTACCGTGCGGTCCGCGACCGCACCTCGCACCTGGCCGCGCCACTATCGGCCGAGGACGCGATGGTGCAGTCGATGCCCGAGGCCAGCCCGACCAAGTGGCACCTCGCCCATACGACCTGGTTCTTCGACCGGTTCGTGCTGTCCGACAGGCCTGGCGCACCGCCGGTCGACCCCGGCTGGGACCACCTGTTCAACAGCTACTACCGCAGCGTCGGCGACGCCCACGCGCAAGCACGCCGCGGTCTGTTGTCGCGTCCGTCGCTGGCGCAGGTACACAACTACCGTCTGCAGGTCGACGAGCGGGTGCTGGCACTGCTGGCAGGCGAGACCGACGCGCCGACACGGCAGCGCATCACGCTCGGCCTCCACCACGAGCAGCAGCACCAGGAGCTGCTGCTCACCGACATCAAACATGCGCTGTGGAACAACCCGCTCCGACCGGCCTACCGCGACGACCTGCCGCGCACGTCTGGCGCGTTGCAGCCGCTGGACTGGGTCCGGTTCGACGAGGCGGTGGTCGACATCGGTGCCCCGGCGTGGCCTGGCGCCTCCGGCTTCGCCTACGACAACGAATCGCCGCGGCACCGCGTGCTGGTCGGCGCGCATGCACTCGCAAGCCGGCCGGTGACCAACGCCGAGTACCGCGCGTTCATCGATGACGGTGGCTACCGAACCGCCGCGTTGTGGTTGAGCGACGGCCTGGACACCGTGGAGCGCGAAGGCTGGTGCCGGCCGCTGTACTGGGACGAGGGACTGGAGAACGAGTTCACCCTCGGCGGAATGCGCCCGATCGACCCGGCCGCCCCGGTCTGCCACCTCAGCCATTACGAGGCCGACGCGTTCGCACGCTGGGCCGGCGCCCGCCTGCCGACCGAGTTCGNCCTCGGCGGAATGCGCCCGATCGACCCGGCCGCCCCGGTCTGCCACCTCAGCCATTACGAGGCCGACGCGTTCGCACGCTGGGCCGGCGCCCGCCTGCCGACCGAGTTCGAGTGGGAGCGCGCGGCCGCGGCCGCGCGTGGATCAGGCGACATCACCGGCAATTTCGCCGACGCCGGACGCCTGCACCCGACCGCCGCACCCGTCGCCCCCGGCGCGGACCTGTCGCAGCTGTTCGGCGACGTGTGGGAGTGGACATCGAGTGCCTATGTGCCCTACCCCGGCTTCCGCGAGATGCCGGGCGCGCTGGGCGAGTACAACGGCAAGTTCATGTCGGGCCAGCAGGTCCTGCGCGGCGGGAGCTGCGCCACCGCGGCCGACCACTTGCGCGCGAGCTACCGCAACTTCTTCCGTCCGGCGGCGCGCTGGCAGTTCAGCGGCGTGCGGCTGGCACGCGACGCGCGATGAGGGCACCGATGACCCGACCCACTGCCACCGGCCTGCCCATCACCGACCTGCGCCCGGCGCCGGCCGACATCGCCGGCGACGCCGTCAGCGGCCTGTCGGCGAGCCCCCGGCGGCTGCCGTCCAAGTACTTCTACGACGCCCATGGCTCGCAGCTGTTCGAGCAGATCACGCGCCAGCCCGAGTACTACCCGACGCGGGTCGAACTCGCCCTGCTCGACACGGCCATGCCGCAGATCGCCGACGCGGTGGCGACACACGCACACGTGGTCGAGTACGGCAGCGGCAGCGGTCGCAAGACCCGGCTGCTGCTGGAAGGGCTCGAGACGCCGGTGGCCTACACCCCGATCGAGATCTCGCGCACGGCGCTGCGGGCCAGCGTCGAGCGGCTGGCGGAGGAATTCCCGCAGGTCGAGTTGCTGCCGGTGTGCGCAGACTTCACCCGGCCGGTGCCGCTGCCCGAACCCTCGCGCGAGACCGGCCATACTCTGGTGTTCTTCCCGGGTTCGACCCTGGGCAACTTCACCGACGCCGACGCGGTCGAGCTGCTGAGGTCGATGCGCGAGACGATGGGGCCGCGTGGGCAAGCGCTGGTCGGCATCGACCTGGACAAGGACCCGGCCCTGATCGAGGCCGCCTACAACGACGCCGCGGGCGTCACCGCCGCATTCACCCTCAACCTGCTGGCGCGGCTCAACCGCGAGATCGGCAGCGACTTCGACCTCGACGGCTTCCACCACCGGGCCCGCTATTCACGCGAACGACGCCGCATCGAGACGTTCCTGGTCAGTAAGCGTGCGCAGGACGTCGTCGCCGGTGGCCGCCGCTTCCATTTCGAGCCCGGTGAGACGATCCAGGTGGAGTACAGCCACAAGTACACCGACGCGTCGTTCGACGCGCTGGTGGCCGACGCCGGCCTGCAGGTCGTGCGCCGCTGGAACGACCCGCGCGACTGGTTCGGCCTGCGCCTGCTCGAACCGGCCTGAGCCGACCCGCATTGGCGCAGCGTTGACGGTCGCGCCCGTATCCATGGCGGATGTCGAATGCCGCCCCCGGTGAAGCCTCCACCCTGCAGGAACAGGCGGCCCGCGCCGCCAGCCAGGCCGGCCTCCGCCACGTCTGCGATGGCGAGCCCGGCATCGCCCGGCGCCGCGCCGGGCCCCATTTCACCTACGTGATGCCCGATGGCGCGACCGTCACCGACGAGGCGGTGCTGGAGCGCATCCGCGCACTCGCAATCCCGCCGGCGTGGACGGAAGTGTGGATCTGCCGCACACGCAACGGGCACCTGCAGGCCACCGGCCGGGACGCGCGCGGACGCAAGCAGTACCGCTACCACGCCGACTGGCAGGAAATCCGGGGCAACGGCAAGTTCGACCGCATCGTCGCGTTCGGCGCCGCCCTCCCGCGGCTGCGCCGGCGCCTTCGCCGCGACCTCGCGCAACCCGGATTCCCGCGCGACAAGGTGCTGGCCATCGTGGTCGCGCTGCTGGCCGACACCCTCGCGCGCATCGGCAACGATGCGTACGTCCGCAGCAACCGCTCCTTCGGCCTCACCACCCTGCGCAACCGCCATATCGCATTCCTGCGCGGCGGGCGGGCGCAACTGCGGTTCCGCGGCAAGGCCGGCGCCGAGCAGGAGATCACGCTCGACGACGCGCGCCTGGCGCGGCTGGTACGGCGCTGCCGGCAACTGCCGGGCCAGGCGCTGTTCCAGTACCGCGACGACGACGGCACGCTGCAACCGGTCGATTCCGGCGAGGTCAACGACTACCTGCGCCAGGCGATGGGCGAGGGTTTCAGCGCGAAGGACTTCCGCACCTGGGGCGGGACCCTCGAAGCCTTCCGCGCGCTGGCCGCCACGCCGGTCCCGAGCGGCCCCGACGGCAGCGAACCCTCCGAGCGCGCACTCACCGCCGCCCGCAACCAGGTGGTCCAGACGGTGGCCGACCGCCTCGGCAACACGCCGTCGGTGTGCCGCAAGGCGTACATCGACCCGGTGGTGTTCGACGGCTGGCTGGACGGTCGACTGCAGCGCGCGGCCAATGGCGCCCGCGGCGCCCGCCAGTGGGAAGCGGCCGCGCTGAAGTTCCTGCGTTCCGCACACCGCCGCACGCCGGGCAACGGGCGACGCCGGCGCGCGCGCCGCGGCTGACCTTCACCGGTCCTGTCGGCCGCCGGCGGGACACTGCCCCGACATCCGAACAAGGAGCTCCCCATGGCCATCTGCGACGTCTGCGGCAACGACTACGACAAGGCCTTTACCGTGCAGGCCCACAACGGCAGCGGCACGTTCGACTCGTTCGAATGCGCCATCCATGCACTCGCGCCGACCTGCGCGCACTGCCAGTGCCGGATCATCGGCCACGGCTCCGAGCACGACGGCACCTTCTATTGCTGCGCGCGTTGCGCCAAGCAGGCGGGCGTGGTGGGGCTCGACGACCGCGTGTAGCAACTCGACACGGCGAATCAAAGACTTGCGTCACACATCGCACGCATTGCTTAAAGTTTCAGGCGGGTTTACCCTGCGCTGCGTCCGGCTCCGGCCGGCGCCATGTCCAACTGCTTGTTCCCGGCCCGCCGGGATCTTCAAGGGAGGCTTCGGCCTCCTTTTTTCTTGCCTGCGCGATGCCGTTCCGCGACCGGCTTGGCTTGTACGTCCGCCCCGCCCCGGCCAAGATGCCGGCCTGCGTCCGGGGGGAACCGCGTCCCATGTCATTGATTCGACGAGTGATCGTCGCGCTGCTGCCGGTGGTCGCACTGGCCGGCCTGATCGCGCTGGTGGTGGCGGTCGGTGGCTGCGAACGCGACGCCACGGCGCCCGCGTCGGTCGCGACCGGGCCGGTGGACGCGGTGCGGCAGTTGGCCGACGACCTGCGCGGCAACGACCTGGTGGCCTACGCCGCCCACGCGCTGCCACCGCCCCTGCACGCCCGCATGGCGGCAAGCTGGACCGCCGGCCACACGATCTGGCCGCTGACCGAACTACCGCTCGACGACCGGCTGCCGGCGTTCGTGACCGTGCTGGCCGCGCCCGATTCGGAGAAGACCCTGCTGGCTGCCTACCAGCGACAGTTCGCCGGCGCCGACCGCGAACTGCGCACCGCCGCCGCCACCCTCGGGCTGTTCGCCGGCCAGTACGTCCGCGAGGCCGGGGACTACAGCGATGCCGAACGCGGACACTACCTGCAGCTGATCGCCGCGCTCGGCCAGTGGGCCAGCCAGGCTCCGCTGGGCGACCCGGCACTGGCGAAGGCCGCGGTGCCGCAACTGACCACCGCCGCTCGCCTGACCGGCCTCGCCGGTGGCGTGGAGGCCTTCCACAAGGCCGGTATGGAGCGCAGCCTGCGGCGCATCGGGCCGTTCTTCCAGCGGTTCAAGCAGGTCCTCGTGTCCTACGGGCTCGACCTCGACCAGGCGCTGGCGGGCAGCCAGGTGACCCTGCTGGAGCAGACCGGCGAGCGAGCCCGGGTGGCCGTCAACTACACCCTCGCGGGCCAACCGGTGGCGGCGGAGGTCGAGCTCGAGCGCCACGACGGCCGCTGGTACCTGACCGACCTGCTGCGGCACGCCGAGGTGGAGGCCGCCGGCGGCCCCGCGGGGCCGC
>NZ_JBJXHK010000111.1:0-5737 GCF_046638635.1 Lysobacter zhanggongensis | reverse complement strand
CACCAGCGCCTGCGGCGGCGCGCCGGTCACCCGGCCGGGCCGTGCGTGCATGGCATCGAACCATTGCTGCCACCCGGGCGGGAATTCGCCCGGAGGCCGGCGCCGGTGTGGCGCCAGCACCAGCAGGCGCCGCTGCAGCGCTTGGATCAGTGCGTCGGCTGAGATCATCAACGACGCGGGGCCGGGGTCAGGCCGCGCCGGTGCGGCTGATGTACGGGGCCGCGCCGGTGTCGTGGTCGGTCGCGTCACGCACGGCGGTCACTCCCGGAACCTTCTCCAGCAGGGTTTTCTCGATACCGTTCTTGAGGGTCATGTCGGCCATGCCGCACCCGTGGCATCCGCCACCGAAGCGCAGGACCACGACACCGTCGGCGGTCACTTCCTGCACCGAGACGCTGCCGCGGTGGGTTGCCAGCTGCGGGTTCACCTCGTTCTCGATCACGTAGAGCACGCGCTCGACCAGCGACGCGGACGCGTCCGGGGCGACACCCTTGATCTTCGGCGCGCGGATCTGCAACTGGCCCGCGGTACCCAGGGTCTCGTAGTCGATCTCGGCACCGTCCAGGTAGCTCGTGCTCGCCGCCTCCAACCACAACGTGAAGCCGTCGCAGTCCACCGCCCACTCGTCGCCCTGCAGGTCGCCCGGCTCGGCGAACTCCAGGCGTACGTCCGCGCGCGGGGTACCGGCGTTGACGGCCGACAGCCGCACCCCCAGGCCGGGCAGCGCTTCGCGCTCGATGAGCTTGCGGAAATGGGTCTGGGCGGATTCGGAAATATGGATCATGCGGCTATTCTAGCGATCTGCGCGCGGGAGCACCGCGCCTGCCTGTCGTCCGACCGCCGTCGCTGCGTTTCGTTCAGCCGACCCCGCCCGAGGAACTGCCATGAACGACCTGATCCCACTCGCCCGCGCCCACTGCATCCCCCGCCGTGGCAGCGAGCACAAGCTCACCCAGGCACGCATCCGCGAACTGCTGCCGGACATCCCAGGCTGGGAGTTGGCCGAGGACGGGCACGCGCTGGTGAAGACCTTCCGGTTCGACGATTACTACCGGACGATGGCGTTCGTGAACGCCCTGGCCTTCGTTGCCCACCGCGAGGACCACCACCCTGACCTCAGCGTCCACTACGACCGGTGCGTGGTGCGGTACTCGACCCACGACGTCGGCGGTCTGAGCGAGAACGACTTCATCTGCGCGGCCAAGGCCGAGTCACTGACGGAGTAACGACATGCGCCCGAGCACTTGCCACACCCGCAATCCCGCCCGCCCCGTCCTGATCGGCGCCCTTTCGCTGGCGATGCTCGTCGGCTGTGGCGAGGGCGGCCCGCCTGACACCAGCATGATGGTCGCGCCGACCCAGCCCGTCGCCCTCGACACCCCGCCCCCGGCCTACCCGCCGGAGCTGGCGTGCTTCGACCGCGGCGGAACGGTCGGGCTCCTCATGCAGATCGGCGTCGATGGCGCTCCGGCCGATATCCGTGTCGAGACCAGCAGCGGCCATCCGCAACTGGACCAGTCAGCGACCGAGGCGGTGGAATCCTGGAAGTTCCGGCCCGCCACCCGCAACGGCAACCCGATCGCCACCGACCTCCGCGTGCCGGTGACCTTCAGCCCGCCCGACGTGCGGCCTGACATGTGCTTCCAGTACGACGAGCAGCGCTGAGCGATCGACCGGCCGGCTCAGGCCAGTCGGTCGAGCACGTCCATCAGTTCCGGCGCCAACGGCGCATTGAGCAAGTACGGCGCCTTGCCACCGTCGAGCGAAAACTCGAGGGTGGACGCGTGCAGGAATAGGCGCTTGAGCCCTGCCTGCTCGCGCAGGCGCTTGTTGACCGACGGGTCGCCGTACTTGTCGTCGCCAGCGACGGCATGGCCGATGTGGCGGGCGTGCACGCGGATCTGGTGGGTGCGGCCGGTCTCGATGCGCACTTCGCTGTAGGAATGTCCGCCGCGTCTCTCCAGCACCCTGAAGTGACTGAGCGACGGCTTGCCGGCCGCATTGACCTGGACGTGCCGCTCACCGCCTTGGCGCAGGCCGGCGTGCAGCGGCGCATCGACGCTCATCACCCCATCGGGCATGCGACCGGTGAGCAGCGCCAGGTAGCGCTTGGCGATGCCGCCCTCCTCCCGCATCAGCGCCTGCATCTCGGTCAGCGCCGAACGCTTCTTGGCGATGATCAGCAACCCCGAGGTGTCGCGGTCCAGGCGATGGACCAGCTCCAGCGTCTGGTTGGGGCGCAGGGCGCGCATTGTCTCGATCGCGCCGAAACTGATCCCGCTGCCGCCATGGCTGGCGACGCCAGACGGCTTGTTGAGCGCCAGCAACCGCGCGTCCTCGTAGACGATCGCCGCATCCAGCGCATCCATGAAGCCTTTCGGGGGCGCCGGCTTGTCTCCGGGCTCGGCGAGACGCAGCGGAGGAATGCGCACCTCGTCCCCTCCTTCCAGCTTGCGCTCGGCCTTGGCGCGGCCACCGTTCACGCGCACCTGCCCGGAACGGACAAGCTTGTATATCAACGACCTCGGCGCGCCCTTGAGCTGCCCGAGCAGGAAGTTGTCGAGCCGTTGACCGGCACGATCATCGGGCACCCGTACGGTACGGGCACCGGGCCGGTCGTCACTGCCGGCAGGGTTGGCTGAATGGGGCATCCGCTCAGGGTTATCTGATACACTCGCGACGCGAGATAAGGTTTTGATTTCGCAGGGAGTTCCCCGTCCACCTGGTCAAGACCGGAGCGGAAACGGAGGACAGGGCCAAAAGCCCGACCTGCGGCTCCGTTCCGCGCCTGACCGCTGCCCCTTGCTTGTTCTCCAGCATGGGTAGCCATGTTAGCAGCGACGGCCCGGCGGAACCGGCCCTCGTCCGGCGGGTCAAACCGCCTGCGATGAACACGCCCCGCGCGACGCCAAGGCACCAGCCGACAGCGTCGTCGGCCCAGAACTACAGGAAAGCAGTACACAAGCGCTCCCGCGGCATGCCGTGGTGTTGCAGCGCTGGAAATTGTCAGGTCGCGCCGGCGCGCGCACGGGTCGCTCCCATGGCCCCTGCAGCAGTCGCGAGGGCGCAACCCGGTGTCCAGAAGCGAAACGCCATGGCGTTCCGCGCGGTAGAGCGCGCGAGGACGCAACAATGAAGCGCATGCTGATCAACGCGACGCAGGCAGAAGAACTGCGCGTAGCGATTGTCGACGGACAGAACCTGTACGACATCGACATCGAGCAACCGTCGAAGGAACAGAAGAAGTCCAACATCTACAAAGGCAAGATCACGCGACTCGAGCCCTCGCTCGAGGCCGCGTTCGTCGAATACGGCGCCGCCCGCCACGGCTTCCTTCCGCTCAAGGAAATCTCCCGCGACTACTACCAGGCCGGGGTCGACCCCAACAAGGCCGGCCTGAAGGAACTCCTGCGCGAAGGCCAGGAAGTGGTGGTGCAGGTCGACAAGGAAGAGCGCGGCAACAAGGGCGCGGCCCTTACCACGTTCATCTCGCTGGCCGGCCGCTACATGGTGCTCATGCCCAACTCCCCGACCGCCGGTGGCGTGTCGCGGCGGATCGAGGGCGATGACCGGGCCGAGCTGAAGAAGGCGATGGACTCGCTGAACATCCCCGACGACATGGGCGTGATCATCCGCACCGCCGGTGTCGGCCGCGATGCCGAGGAACTCCAGTGGGACCTGGACTACCTGTTGCAGGTCTGGAAGTCGGTGGCCGAGGCGGCACTCAGCAAGCCCGCGCCGTTCCTGATCTATCAGGAGTCCCGCCTGATCATCCGCGCCCTGCGTGACTACATGCGACCCGACGTCGGCGAGATCCTGGTCGACACCGAGGAGATGTACGCCGAGGCGCGCGAGTTCGTCGAGCAGGTGATGCCGCACAACCTGCGCAAGCTCAAGCACTACACCGACGACGTCCCGCTGTTCAACCGCTTCCAGATCGAATCGCAGATCGAGAACGCCTACGAGCGTGAAGTGCGCCTGCCCTCCGGCGGCGCCCTGGTGATCGACCAGACCGAAGCGCTCACCGCCGTCGACGTCAACTCCGCGCGCGCCACCAAGGGCAGCGACATCGAGGAGACCGCGTTCCACACCAATCTGGAGGCAGCCGAGGAGGTCGCTCGCCAGATGCGCCTGCGCGACCTGGGCGGGCTGGTGGTGATCGATTTCATCGACATGTCGTCCAACAAACACCAGCGCGAGGTCGAGAACCGCCTGCAGCACGCGCTGCGGCAGGACCGCGCGCGCGTGCAGGTCGGCCGGATCTCCCGTTTCGGCCTGCTGGAGATGAGCCGCCAGCGGCTGCGTCCGAGCCTGGGTGAGTCGAGCCAGATCGTTTGCCCGCGCTGCGAGGGGCATGGCCGCATGCGTGGCGTCGAGTCGCTGTCGCTGTCCATCCTGCGCGTGGCCGAAGAGCACGCCATGAAGGACAACACCGGGCAGGTCCTGGTGCAGGCGCCGACCGAGATCGCGACCTACCTGCTCAATGAGAAGCGCCGCGCCCTCAGCGAGATCGAGAAGCGCCACGACGCCCCGATCGTGATCGTCGCCGACGAGCAGCTGCACACCCCGCATTACGAAGTGACGCGCATCCGTGAGAACGAGATGGGCGAGGAAACGAGTCGGCCGAGCTACCACCGCGGCACGCNCGATCGTGATCGTCGCCGACGAGCAGCTGCACACCCCGCATTACGAAGTGACGCGCATCCGTGAGAACGAGATGGGCGAGGAAACGAGTCGGCCGAGCTACCACCGCGGCACGCCGCGCAAGCTGCCGACCCACGCGCTGACCAAGGCCCACCTCAACATCCCGGCCGCGCCGGCGGTGACCAACGTCAAGCCGGCCCAGCCGGCACCGCTGCGCGAGCCGCGCGAACCGGCCGCCGCCGTGGCCGCCCCGGTCGCCGCGGTCGTTGCACCGACCCACTCCATCGGGGTGGTCGAGCGGATCATGCGCTTCTTCCGTGGCCAGCCGGCTGGCGCGGAATCGTCGTCGAAGTCGAAATCCTCCGACCGGTCCCGGTCCCAGGATGGACGCGGCCGCGGCGACCGCACCGAGCGCGGCGACCGTAATGGCCAGCGCCGTGGCAAGGCGGGCCGTGATGGCCGCCGTGACGAAGCCTCGCGCGACAGCCAGCAGCGCCAGCCGCGCAATGGCGCTTCGCAGGAGCAGAACGCCAGCCGTGGCGCCAAGCAGGGTCGCCAGAAGCAACCGCGCGGCCAGGCCGACGAAAAGGCCCGCGGCAATGCTCCGGGCGCGGACGCCGCGGCCGAAGCACCGTCGACGCCCAAGCCCCCGCGCCAGCCGCGTGGCGAGAAGCAGCGCAAGGACGCCGAGGCCGTCGATCCGGCAATCGTGGCCGGCGCTACCGCTGCGGCCACCGTCGCCGCCGCGGCGTCGGAGCAGGACGACGTCAAGCAGAACCGCGCGGAAACCCCGGCAGCAGCCGACGTGGAATCCGCGGCCGCAGCGCCGGCCTCGCAGGATGCCTCGGCGTCCGCGGACCAAGGCGAAGCCGGTGCGGAAGGCAGCCGTCGCCGCCGTGGACGCCGTGGCGGTCGCCGTCGCCGTCGTGGTGGCAGCGAGAACGCCGCCACCGAGAACGCGTCCCCGACCGACGTGCTGGATGAGATCGACGCCGACGGCACCGATGCCGGCGACGCCGCAGCAGTCGCCAACCGTTCGCAGCCGGAGTTCGACTTCGACGACGACGCGTCGCCCGCCGAACCCGCCGCGCCG
>NZ_JBJXHK010000110.1:0-5835 GCF_046638635.1 Lysobacter zhanggongensis | reverse complement strand
GGGCGCGGCGGCTGGCCGCGGTGGCCGGTCTCGCGTGGGCCCGGTTCGCGCTCACGGAAGGCCGGGCGGGGCGGGGGGGTGAGGAGCAGCGGGTTCTCGCCCTGTACCAGCTTGGCGAGGGCGGCGGCGATCTCGACCGCGGGCACGTTCTGTTCGCGCTCGTAGCGCTCGACCAGGTCGCGGAACAGGGACAGGTCCTCGCCCTGCAACGCGTCGCCGATGCGGCCGAGGAACTTGGACACGCGCTGCTCGTTGACCGTCTCGATCGTCGGCAGCTCCATCGGTTCGATCGGCTGGCGGGTGGCGCGCTCGATCGCCCGCAGCATGCCGCGCTCGCGCGGGGTGACGAACAGGATCGCCTCACCCTTGCGGCCCGCGCGTCCGGTCCGGCCGATGCGGTGGACGTAGCTCTCGGTGTCGTACGGGATGTCGTAGTTGAGCACGTGGCTGATGCGCTCCACGTCCAGGCCGCGCGCGGCGACGTCGGTCGCCACGAGTACGTCGATCCGGCCGTCCTTGAGGTTCTGGATGGTCTTCTCGCGCTGCTGCTGCTGCACGTCGCCATTGATCGCGGCGGCGGCGATGCCGCGCGCGGCCAGCTTGTCGGCCAGCTCCTCGGTGCCCAGCTTGGTCCGCGCGAACACGATCATCGCGTCGAATGGCTCCGCCTCCAGGATGCGCGTCAGTGCGTCCAGCTTGTGCACGCCGCTGACGGACCAGTAGCGCTGGCGGATATTCGCCGCGGTGCTGGTCTTGTTCTTGATAGCGACCTCGACCGGATCCTTCAGGTAGGTCTGGGCGATGCGCTTGATCTGCGGCGGCATGGTGGCCGAGAACAGGGCGACCTGGCGCGTCTCCGGGGTCTTCTTGAGCACCGCCTCGACGTCGTCGATGAAGCCCATCCGCAGCATCTCGTCGGCCTCATCCAGCACCAGGCAGCGCAGCTCGGACAGGTCCAGCGAGCCGCGCTCCAGGTGGTCGATCACCCGGCCGGGGGTGCCGACCACCACCTGGACGCCGCGCTTGAGCGCCTGCAACTGGGGGTAGTAGCTCTGGCCACCGTAGATCGGCAGCACGTGGAAGCCGGGCAGGTGATGGGCGTACTTCTGGAACGCCTCGGCCACCTGGATGGCCAGTTCGCGCGTCGGTGCGAGCACAAGCACCTGGGGCGTCTTCTGCGCCGGGTCGATGTTGGCCAGCGCCGGCAGCGCGAACGCCGCGGTCTTGCCGGTGCCGGTCTGGGCCTGGCCCAGGACGTCGCGACCGGCCAGCAGCGGCGGGATGGTCGCCGCCTGGATCGGGGAGGGCGACTCGTAGCCGACGTCGGACAGTGCCTTCAGCAGGGCTTCGGGCAGGGCCAGGTCGGTGAATTTGATCGACGGTGTTTCGGGGGAGGCGGGCGTTTCGGCGCTCATCGCTACTCTCGTTGGCGCCGGCGGGGCCGGTCGGGGGGCGCATAGTCTAGCGGGGCGGGGTGGTGCGACGCGTGGACGCCCCGGCGGCACCGGAACGCGCCTCGCCAATGCGTTGACCTTGTGCGGCCTACGATGGCCGGATGCTGGAATTCGATTTCGACAACGCCTTCATCCGCGCACTGCCCGGCGACCCGCGCGCCGGGCCCGGGGTGCGCGAGGTGGCCCAGGCCTGGTCGGCGGTGGAACCAACCCCGGTAGCCGCGACGCGCCTGCTCGCGCAGTCCACCGAAATGGCGCAGGCGCTGGGCATCACGCCCGAAGACGTGGCATCCGCGCGTTTTGCCCGGGTCTTCGGCGGCAACGAGCTGCTGCCGGGCATGCAGCCCTACGCCGCCAACTACGGCGGCCACCAGTTCGGGCACTGGGCGGGCCAACTCGGAGATGGACGCGCGATCACGCTGGGCGAGGCGGTGACTCCCACGGGCGAGCGCTGGGAGCTGCAATTGAAAGGGGCCGGCCCGACCCCGTATTCCCGCACGGCCGACGGCCGTGCCGTGTTGCGCTCCTCGGTGCGGGAGTTCCTCTGCAGCGAGGCGATGCACCACCTCGGCGTGCCGACGACGCGCGCGCTGAGCCTGGTCGGTACCGGCGAGGCGGTGGTGCGCGACATGTTCTACGACGGGCACCCGGCCCCGGAGCCTGGCGCTATCGTGTGCCGGGTCGCGCCGTCGTTCCTGCGCTTCGGCAATTTCGAACTGCCGTCCGCGCGTGGCGACCTGGACCTCCTGCGCCGGCTGGCCGACTTCTGCATCCGCCGCGACTTCCCGCACCTCCACGGCGACGGCGAGGCGCTGCGGGCCGCGTGGTTCGGCGAGGTCTGCGAGCGCACGGCGGTGATGCTCGGCCACTGGATGCGCGTGGGCTTTGTCCACGGAGTGATGAACACCGACAACATGTCCATCCTCGGGTTGACGATCGATTACGGCCCCTATGGCTGGATCGACAACTACGACCCGGACTGGACCCCCAACACCACCGACCGCCAGCACCGGCGCTATCGCTTCGGCCAGCAGCCGGCGGTCGCGTACTGGAACCTCGGCCGACTCGCGGCCGCGCTGTCGCCGCTGTTCGACGGCGTGGAGCCGCTGCAGGCCGGGCTGCAGCGCTACATCGACGCCTACACCGCGGCCGACCGCGACAACACCGCGCGCAAGCTCGGGCTGGCGGAGTGCCGCGAGGACGACACCGACCTGATGCAGGCGTTGCAGGACCTCATGCGCCTGGCCGAGGCCGACATGACCCTGGTGTTCCGTGCACTGCTCGACTTCGCGCCCGACTCGGACCCCGGCGGCCAACCGGCCGCGTTCACCGACGCCTTTGGATCGGCGTTCTACGACCCCGACAAGCGGGCCGCATCGGCCGCCGCGTTCGAGGAATGGCTGGCGCGCTACGCCGGGCGCCTGCGCGAGGACCCGCTGTCGGTCGCCCAGCGCCGCGAGCGGATGCGGCTCGCCAACCCGCGTTACGTGTTGCGCAACTACCTTGCCCAGCAGGCGATCGACCGCGCCACGGCCGACGAGCCCGAGGCGGTGATGGAGCTGCTGGACGTGATGCGTCGGCCGTACGACGACCAGCCCGGGCGCGAGGCCTATGCCGCGCGTCGGCCGGACTGGGCGCGCACGAAAGCCGGCTGCTCGATGCTGTCGTGCAGTTCGTGACCTCCGGTTGTGTGTGTAGGAGCGGCTTCAGCCGCGATCGTGGTCCGTGATGCTGTGGAGCATTCGATCGCGGCTGAAGCCGCTCCTACAGATGCTGGTACCGACACGGTCGCCCACCTGAACACACGCCCGCCCCGATAACCCCCGGTTCACCTCCTCGCAACGATGCTCGGAACCCTGCGATCAGGAGCCAACTCATGACCATCCAGACCGATTCTCCGCGGCGTTGGCGCACTGCCTTCCGCTGGCTGTCACTCTCCGCCGCGGCCATGCTCCTTGCGGGTTGCATGACCGGTTACGGCACCCCCGGTGGCGGCTACGGCCAAGGTGGCGGCTATGGCCAGGGCGGCGGTTACGGCTACGGCAGCGAGCGGATCCTCGGCACCGTCCAGGACGTCGACCCGCGCTACGGCCGGATCGTGCTGACCGCCGACCAGGGCTATGGCGCCCGGGTGTCGCAGGTTGCGCTGCGCTACGACCGCAACACCCGGCTGGTCTACCAGGGCCAGCTGCACGACCCCGCCGGGCTGGAGCGCGGCGACCGCATCAGCGTCGAAGCGCAGCGGTCCGGCAGCGAGCTCTGGGCGCGCAACATCGAGGTCGTCCACAACGTCCGCGACAGCCACGGCGGCGGTTACTACGGTGGCGACCTCAGTGGATCGGTGCGCTGGGTGGACGCGCGCGCGCAGGTCATCGAGATCACCCGGGGTGGCTACAGCGGCCGGGCCGAGCGGGTCCGCTATGACAACCGCACGCAGGTCGAGCACCGCGGCCAGCGGATCCGCCCGGAGGCGCTGGAGCCGGGCGACGTGATCCGCATCCAGGCACGGCCCTACGGCAACGACTGGGTCGCCGAGCGCATCTGGGTCGAGGTCGACACCCGCTCGCGCTACTGACGTCCGTGTACGGGGTCCGGCCACGTAGAATGGCCGGATGCCCCTGATTACCCTGAACAGCGTCGACTACAGCGTCGGCGGCCCGCTCCTGCTCGAGAACGTCGATTTCGCGGTCGAACCCGGTGAGCGCGTCGCGCTGATCGGCCGCAACGGCGCCGGCAAGTCCACCCTGCTCAAGCTCCTGTCCGGGGACATCCTCCCCGACGGCGGCGAGATCCGGCGCGAGGGCGGGGCGCGCGTCGCCCGTCTCGAACAGGAGGTGCCCGCCGGTGCGGCGGGTGACGTGTTCGACGTCGTCGCCGACGGCATGGGCGAGCTGGGCAAGTGGCTGGCCGAGTTCCACCACCTCAGCCACGCCGAGGAATTCGACGCCGACGCGATGTCCGCCGTGCAGGCCAAGATCGACGCCGCGCAGGGCTGGAGCGCCGACCAGCGCGTGGTCGAGACGCTCGACAAGCTCGGGCTTGACGGCGACGCGCAGTTCTCCGGGCTCTCCGGCGGCATGAAGCGCCGCGTGCTGCTGGCCCGCGCGCTGGTATCGGCGCCGGACCTGCTGCTGCTGGACGAACCGACCAACCACCTGGACATCGAGTCGATCGACTGGCTCGAGGGCTTCCTCAAGTCGTGGCCCGGCGCCCTGGTCTTCGTCACCCATGACCGCCGCTTCCTGCGCGCCCTGGCCACCCGCATCGTCGAGATCGACCGCGGCCAGCTGACCAGCTGGCCGGGCGACTGGGCCAACTACGAGCGTCGCCGCNATGACCGCCGCTTCCTGCGCGCCCTGGCCACCCGCATCGTCGAGATCGACCGCGGCCAGCTGACCAGCTGGCCGGGCGACTGGGCCAACTACGAGCGTCGCCGCGAGGAGCGCCTGAACGCCGAGGCGCAGGAGAACGCGCGCTTCGACAAGTTGCTGGCGCAGGAGGAAGTCTGGATCCGGCAGGGCATCAAGGCGCGCCGCACCCGCGACGAAGGCCGGGTGCGGCGGCTCAAGGCGATGCGCGACGAGCGGGCGCAGCGGCGCGAGCGCACCGGCAACGTGAAGATGGAATTCGCCCAGTCGGAGAACTCCGGCAAGAAGGTCATCGAGGCCAAGCATGTTTCGTTCGATTACGGCGGCCGGGTGCTGCTCGATGAAATCTCCACCACCGTCTTCCGCGGCGACCGCATCGGTTTGATCGGGCCCAACGGCAGCGGCAAGACGACGCTGCTCAAGACCCTCCTGGGCGGCCTCCAGCCGACCACCGGCGAGGTCAAGCTGGGCAGCAACCTGCAGGTGGCGTACTTCGACCAGTACCGCGCAACCCTGCGCGAGGACTGGAACGCGATCGAGAACGTCGCCGAGGGCTGCGAGTTCGTCGAGGTCGGCGGCAAGCAGAAGCACGTGATCGGGTACCTGCAGGACTTCCTGTTCACCCCCGAGCGCGCGCGTGCGCCGATCACCCGGCTGTCGGGCGGCGAGCGCAACCGGCTGCTGCTGGCCAAGCTGTTCGCCCAGCCGTCCAACCTGCTGGTGATGGACGAACCAACCAACGACCTCGATGTCGAGACCCTGGAGCTGCTGGAAGAGCTGCTCGGGGACTACCCCGGCACCTTGTTGCTGGTCAGCCATGACCGCGACTTCCTGGACAACGTCGTCACCTCGACCCTGGTGATGGAAGGCGAGGGTCGCGTCGGCGAGTACGTCGGCGGCTACAGCGACTGGTTGCGCCAGCGGCGCCCGCCGTCAACGCCCGACAGCGGGCGGCCCACCCGACTGGCTGCCGACCCGGGCGCGACCGGCGCGTCGCCGGCGCCTCCACCGGC
>NZ_JBJXHK010000109.1:0-5955 GCF_046638635.1 Lysobacter zhanggongensis | reverse complement strand
CGCCGGCGGATGGCTGCTGTCGCCAAGCCCGCCGCACCCGTCCGGCGCCACGGCGCCAGCGGGGTCGGCGGCGGCACAGATGGAGGCCAGCACGTCGCCCGCCTCGACCGACGGCAGCTGGTCGGGGTCGCCGAGAAGCACCAGGCGCGCGCCCTCGGGCACCGCTTCGGCAAGCTTGCACATCAACGGCAGGTCGACCATCGAGGCCTCGTCGACCACCACCACGTCGTGCAGCAACGGGTTGTCGGCGTCGTGGCGGAACCGAGGGCTGCCCGGGATGGTGCCGAGCAGGCGGTGCAGGGTGGTGGCGTGGTCGGGCAGTCCGTCCAGCCAGGCCGGATCGAAGCCTTCGATGCTGGCCATGCGGGTGATCGCGGCCTGCAGGCTTTCGGCCATGCGCTCGGCGGCACGACCGGTTGGCGCGGCCAGCGCGATCCGCGGCGCGGCATGCCCGGCCAAGCGCGCCTGGGCGAGCAGCAGCACGAGCATCCGCGCGATCGTGGTGGTCTTGCCGGTGCCCGGCCCGCCTGTCACCAGCAGCAGCGTGCGTTGCAGGGCGAGCGTGGCAGCGCGGGCCTGCAACGGGTCGGCGTCGCCCGGCGGGAACAGGGCGTCGCGCACCGCGTCCAGTTCCGCTGCATCCGCGAGGCCAGCGGTGTGGGGGCGGCGCTCGGCGAGCACGCGAAGGCGGCTGGCAAGCCGGTGCTCGTACTCGCGGTAGCGGCGCAGGTAAAGCAGGCCGTGCTCGAGTACCAGCGGGCGCCGGGCGGCGTGGCCGCTGGAATCGGTCGCGACCCACTGCGACTCCGCCAGCACGGCGGTCCAGTGGGAGGCGTCAGGCCATTCCGTCCCGTCTTCCAGCAGGCCCTTCGGCTTTGCCGGGTCGAACCCCGCGTGACCGTGCGACACCGCCAGCGAGGCCAGTGCGGCACCGGCCAGGACCAGCTCCGGAGTCGCGGGGTCGAGCCGGCGCAGGGTGGCGGCGAACTCCCGGTCCAGCATCCGCAGGTGGCCGCCGCGGACGAGCGTGTCGAGCAGGCTCATGCGGCGTCCCCGGCGAACAGCGCGTCGAGCGCGTGCACCAGCGCCGGTTCCGGCCGGTGCGCGTGGACGCCTTCGCGGCCGTCCGGCGCGAGCCCACGGCTGAAGACGTAGCGCACACCGCCAAAGTCGCGCGCGTAGTCGTATCCGCTGCCGATCCGGAACCGCAGCCAGCGGTGCAGCGCGAGGGTGTACAGCAGCGCCTGCAGGTCGTACTCGCTGTGCGCCACTGCCGCGTCGAGGCTGGCTGCGTCGTAGCCGGACAACCGGTTGGACTTGTAGTCGAGCACGTACCAGCGGCCGCCGGCGGTGTAGGTCAGGTCGATCTTGCCGGTCATCAGGCCTTCCAGCCGCTGGCGCGCGCCGAACGCATGGCGTGCGGCGAGCACGCCGTGGCGGTGCAGCAGGGCGATCAGCGCGTCGACCCGGGTCGGCGCCAGCGCGAAGTGGAACTCCNGGCGGTGTAGGTCAGGTCGATCTTGCCGGTCATCAGGCCTTCCAGCCGCTGGCGCGCGCCGAACGCATGGCGTGCGGCGAGCACGCCGTGGCGGTGCAGCAGGGCGATCAGCGCGTCGACCCGGGTCGGCGCCAGCGCGAAGTGGAACTCCATCTCGGCGCGGCGCGCCTCGAGGGCCAGGTCGCACAACCGGCCACCCTCGGGCAGCGGCGCGACCAGGGTGTGGCCGACCAGCCCGGCCAACAGCGCCACGCCGTCCTCGAGGTCGGCGTCCGGGTAACCCCCTGCGCGCAGCGCGGAGCGCAGTGGCGCGTCCTCGCCCGGTGGCGGCGTGTCGCCATCACGCCAGTCGCGCCACGCGTCGAAGGCGACATGTTCAAGCGCGTCGTGCAGCACGTTGCCGAAACGGCTGCCGGCGAAGCGCGCGTCGAACGTGGCGCGCGGATCGTCGACGCGGCCCTCGGTTGCGGCGTCCGCCGGCGCCATGGGCGTGGGGTGGTCGCCGAGCGTTTCGTCGTCGGCGCCGTGCTCGGCACGGGTGGCGGAGGCAAGCGGGGTGGTGCCCTCGCCCGCGTCGGCGCGCGCCAGCTGGGTGAAGCTGTAGACCCACCAGTCGCGCGCGATCGCGCGCTGGGCGACGCGGGCGGGCGGGACGGGGTCCTCGTGCAGCGGCGGCAGCGGTGTAGGCAGTGGACCGACCGGGCTGTCGTCGATGGCGATCGCGTCATCGTCCCGTGCGCGCGAAAGCCCATCCAGCAGCGGCGCGATGCGGGTGCGCTGATGGTTGGAGAACGCACCGGTGGCAAGCCACAACGCGTGGCGCGCGCGGGTCAGGCCCACATAGAGCAGGCGCGCATCCTCGCCCTGCTCCTCCTCTGCGTGGCGCGCGCACGCGTCCTTCCACGCCTGCGATGCCTTGTCGATCTTCCAGTGCAGCACGCGACGGTCGCCGTCGTGGACGGCGTGGTGACGGGCATCGTTGCGCCCGTTGCCACCGATGCCGACGAACGGCAGGAAGACCAGCGGGTACTCAAGCCCCTTGCTCTTGTGCAGGGTCACGATCTGCACGCGGTGCGCGTCGGATTCCAGCCGCAGCAGCTGGGTTTCGTCATCCCGGTCGGCCTCGGCGATCGCCACGCGCAACCAGTCGAGCTGGCCATGCAGGCCCGGCATGCGTGTCTGCGCGTCCTGCATCAGCTCACCCAGCTGCAGCAGGTTGGTTAGCCGGCGCTCGCCATCGAGCAGGCCGAGCAGGCGCTCGGCCGCCGCGGCGCACAGGTCGGCGACAAGGGCGAATGGACCGCTGCGCTGCCAGCGCTCGCGCCAGTCCTGCGCCTGTTGCTGGAGCCGGGCATGGGTGGCGCCGTCGTCATCGAGCGCTGCGATCCGCGCCGCATCGAAACCGAGCAGCACGGTCGCGAGCGCGGCACGCAGCCGGCTGTCGTCGGCCGGGTGCAACAGCGCCTCGAATACCGCCAGCAGCTCGAGCGCCTCGTCGGTCACGAACAGGCTCTGGTTGCCGGCTGCCACCGCGGGGACGCCGGCGGCAATCAGCGCGAGCTGCATCCGGGTCGCCTCCCGATGGCTGCGCACGAGCACGGCGATGTCGCCGGCGACGAGCGGCCGGCCGTCGATGGTCGTGGTGCCGGCGCGGGCCTCGCACAGCAGCGCGTGGATCTCGCCGACACAGGCCAGCGTGGCGAGCTCGCGCGAGCGGTCGGCCAGGATGGCGTCCGACGGCGGCGCGTCCGGGTCTACGATCGAGCGGACGACCAGTGCGGGGGCGGGGTGTCCGCCACGCATGAAGTCCCCGTCGCGTCGACGGCCGCCCGGCTGCACCCGCATGAAGCGGATGCGCGGATCGACGAACGGCGACGGCGCCGCGGTGTCGTCGGCTGCCCGGTCCGTCGGGTCCGTCGGGGCGACCCCGCCATACAGCGTGGCGATGGCGCGGAGCAGGCCCGGCCGCGAGCGGAAGTTGCGGTCGAGCGGTGGGGCCGGCTCGGCCGCGGCGGCGGCCTCGAGGTAGGTGTGCACGTCGCCACCGCGGAAACCGTAGATCGCCTGCTTGGGGTCGCCGATCAGGAACAGCGCGGGCGGATGGCCGGGCAGCTCCGCCGTCGCGTCATCGGCACCGCCGCCGTTACCGAACACCCGACGGAAGATCGACCACTGCCGCGGGTCCGTGTCCTGGAACTCGTCGACCAGCGCGATGCGGTACTGCTTTCGCAAGGCCGCGACGAGCGCATCCGCGCGACCACGGTCGGCGTCGTCCAGCGCGTTGGCGACCCCATCGATCAGGTCGTCGTAGGTTTGCAACCGGCGCGAGCGCTTGAGTTCCGCCAGCCGCGCGCGCGCTTCGGCGCGGATGCGGTGGAGGAACGCGATGCTGCGGGCTTCGAGCCAGCCGTCGTAGCGGGCGCGGGCATCGAGGAACGCATCGACCGCGTCGCACAGCGATGCCTGCGGCGTGCGGCCCTGGCCGCCCTTGTTGGTCTTCTGGAGCAGCGTCCGCGCACCCAGGCGGGACACCTTGTCGTCCAGCGCGAGGGTCGGGTCGGCACGATCACACCATTGCTGCAGGATGCGCCAGCAAGCGTCGAGCGTCTCGGCCTTGTACATGCCGGCGTTGATGAACCTGGCCGCGACCGCCGCGTCGAGGTCGTCGCGCAATTCGCCACCCCCACTGGCAAACGCCTCGCGCAGTACCCCGGCCGCTTCGATGAGCGCCGGCAACGGGTTGTGATCGCCGGTTGGCCCGGGCTCAGGCAGCAACGGATCATGCGACAGCAGTGCGCGAAGGTCGTCCCGCAACTGCTCGGGCGTCGACCACAGGCGCGCCAGCAAGGGCGCGTCGTCGGCATTGGCGGCCGCCGTGCGCCAGAGGTCGGCGGCCAGTTCCTCGCGCAGCGCGGCGTCGGTGGTGAGCAGGGTCCGGGCATCGAAACCGTGGTCGCTCTCGAGCGCGTGTTCGCGCAGCACCCGCGCGCAGAACCCATGGATGGTGAAGATCGCTGCGAGGTCGACTTCCCATACCGCCTGCCGCAGGCGCCGAGCGAGCTGCGCGCGGGTCTCGTGACCTTCGGCCAGGTGTCGCTCGACGATCGTCCGGCTCAGTGCCGCGGCGGCATCGCCGTCATCGTCGGCCGCCTGGTTCACCACCCGGGCGGCCAGTTCCAGCCGTTCCCGGATGCGGCTGCGCAGCTCCTGGGTGGCGGCCTCGGTGAAGGTCACCGCCAGCACCTCGCCGATGCGCAGCCCGCGCTCGACGACCAGCCGGGTGACCAGGGTGGCGAGGGTGAAGGTCTTGCCGGTGCCGGCACTGGCCTCGATCAGGCGCACGCCTTCCAGCGGCAGGTCCAGGTAGGGATCGAGGGCGGACGCGAGCAGGTCGGGCGCATTCATGCGGTGGCCTCGCGGGGACCGGTGGCCGGGCCGTCGTCGACGAAGCCCTCGAACGCGACGCCATCGACCAGCGCGCGGAAGATGCGCGCATTGATGTCCTCGAAGCGCCGGAACATCACCGCGTCATCGAACAGCACACGGCCGCGCAGGGTCAGCCGGAACGCCGCGGCGCTGCCTTCGCCCCATTGCTGGTGACCGCCTTCCCAGCGCTCGCGCGCCTTCTTCAGTGCCACGTCGGGGCGGTCTTCGTTGTAGTAGGTCCAGCCGGTGTACGGCCCCCAGGGCAACGGGTCGGCCAGGCCCTTCGCCCGCAGCTCCAGCAACACCCGCAACGCGTCTCGCGCCGCGGCCGGGGCCAGTGGCGCGCGTTCGTGGAGTGCCGGCCCGTCGCCGCTGTCGTGGAACTGCACCAGCGCGCGTGGGGTGTCGCTGGCGCAGGCGAGCAGCCAGTCGAGGCCATCGCGGACCGTCGAGGGGCCGTTGGGCGACCCCACGCGCACGCGTGCGAGCGCATCGCCGTAGTCGTCTTCGATGCGGCCGCGCACGTGCACCGCGCCGCCCGGCAGGTCGATGCCGACGTCGACCGGGAGCGACGCGGGCTGGCGGCCATTGCGCCAGTCGTTGAACAACCCTGCGTAGGCGCGCGTTTCACCCACGAGCGCGTCCAGCTGGGTCGCCGCCAACGGCCCGTGGGGCAGCAGGCCGCGCGCGCGCAGGCGTTCGTGCAGGTCGCCGGTGTCATCGGCGATCGCCGCTTCCAGCACCGCGGTCTGCAGGTGATGCTTGTCGAGCCCGCGCGCCGGCAGCAGCAGCGGTTCGACATCCTCGACCGACGCGACCTCCTCCGGCAGCCGCAGCCCGAGCCGGCGCCGCAGATACTCACCGGCCGGATCGCGCAGGAAGCGGCGCAGCTCGGCGATCGTCACGACCTCCGGTTCGTCATCGGCGGGCCTTGCCGCCAGCGGTCCGGTGCTCCAGGCCGGCACCGGCTCGCGCTGGTCGCTGCGGCGCCCCGCGGCCGGGTGCCACTCCGCGCGGAAACTGAAGCGGCG
>NZ_JBJXHK010000108.1:0-5996 GCF_046638635.1 Lysobacter zhanggongensis | reverse complement strand
CGAGGCCTTCCAGCACCAGATCCGGGTGCAGGTCGCCGGCAGGCAGGCGCGGTGCGAGGGCCGCCGCCCCGCCGCCGTGCAGCACCAGCCGCGGAGTTTCGCCGAGCAAACGCGCGGCGGACGCGAGGCTTTGTTCGACCAGCCCGATGGCGGCGCCCTGGCACCCCGATGCCAGCGCATCGTCGGTGTCGTCGGCGAGCGCGTGGTACGTACCACCGACCGGCGCCAGCTGCGGCACGCGGTCGTGCAGGGCCTCGCGCATCAGGTCCGGCGATGGCGCGATGCGACCCCCGCGATGGCGACCGTCGGCATCCACCAGGTCGATCGTGATCGCAGTGCCGACCCCGCAGACCAGCACCGCGCCGGACCCGGCGGCGCAGGCCCCGAGCATCGCCAGGAAGCGGTCGACGCCGAGCCGCGACGGGTCGGCGTACGCGNCGGCGATGGCGCGATGCGACCCCCGCGATGGCGACCGTCGGCATCCACCAGGTCGATCGTGATCGCAGTGCCGACCCCGCAGACCAGCACCGCGCCGGACCCGGCGGCGCAGGCCCCGAGCATCGCCAGGAAGCGGTCGACGCCGAGCCGCGACGGGTCGGCGTACGCGACCCGCAGACCGTCCCACCGGCTGGTCGTGGTTGCCAGCGAGATCCGCCGCGCACGCCGCGTCAGGGCGTCCAGCAGCGCGACCCGCAGCGGTTCGCCGGCGACGCTGGCCACGGTCGCGGTGCCGATCGAAGCCGGCAGTCGGCGCTCTATCTCGGCGCCCAGGTCCGTGCCGCGATGGGTGATCGCCAGCACCGGGCCGAGCCGGCCGTCGTCGTCGACTGGCGCCGCCTTCAGGCGCGTGTTGCCGAGGTCGAACACCCAGCCGCTCATGTCCGGTCCGTCCGGCGCACACTGACCTCGCCGGCGTGGAAGCCGCGCTCACTGCCGTCGTCCAGCCGCAACCGCAGCGCGCCGTCTTCGGCCAGCCCGAGCACGACGCCGGACCACCGCTCCTGCGGGCCGATGACATCGACCTGGCATCCGGCAAGCGCGTCCAGCGCCTGGTAGCGCGGCAGGAACGGCGCCAGCCCGACCGCGTCGAACTCGTCCAGGGCTTCGACCCAGTGTTCGATCACCGCGGCCGCGAGTGCGTTGCGCGACGGCAGCGGCGGCGAACCGTCCAATGACAGGCCGCACAGGTCGCACCACGGCTGGTCGATCCGTGAGGCGAACGCGTCGGGCATGCGCACGTTGAGGCCCAGCCCGATCACCGCCCGCACCGGCCCGGCATGTTCGCCACCGCCTTCGACCAGCAGGCCGCCGAGCTTGCGCATGCCGTCGCCACCGGGCACCACGATGTCGTTGGGCCACTTGAGCCGCGCACCGTCGAAACCAAGCCCATGGAGCGCCTCGACCGTTGCGATGCCGGCCACGAGGCTCAGCCCGCCCAGCCGTGAGAGGCCGCCGGCGAAACCGCGGGACAGCGACAGGTACAGGTGCGCGGCCAGCGGCGATGCCCATTCGCGTCCGCGGCGGCCGCGCCCACCGGTCTGCCGTTCGGCCAGCAGTACCGTCGCGGTGCCGCCGGCGCCTTCGGCAAGGGGGCGCCGCAGAAGCTCGCTGTTGGTGGAATCGATCGTCCACGCGACCTCGACCGCCGCGGTGCGCGCACGGACCGTCGGCGGCAGGTGCGCGGCGATCGCGTCGGTGTCGAGCAGGTCGAACGGCTGTGCCAGCGCATAGCCGCGCCCGGCCTGGGCCTCGATCGGCACGCCGGCCTCGCGCAGTGCCTCGACCCGCTTCCAGATGGAGGCGCGGGTCTGGCCGGTCTCGCGGGCCAGGGTGTCGCCGGACACGGGACCTTCGATCAGGCGCGCGAGCAGGGTGCGCTCATCCATGGGCGGGGGTTCCGACAGCGCGGCAGGAGGGGCGGATAACAGGCATGGGGCGATTATGCCGGGCCGCCAAGGCCCGGTTGTCGCTGTCCCGCAGCACCCGGCCACCCGCTGCCGGATTTCGCGTTATAGTCGCCAACTGACCGGATTCCGGCCCGAGGCTTGCCATGCTGCGACTCTGCATCTGCCTGGTGTTCATTGCGCTCAGCGCCGGCGTCGCCGCCCGCGAGATCAAGATGAGTTCGCCCAACAGCGGTGCCTGCAAGGACGCCGCGGTCGTCGCGAAGGGCGATCCCGCCGCGGTGCCCGCCCGCGCCGAGGCGCGCGAAACCCGGATCAAGCCGAGCATCCACAGCGACACCGCCACCCGGGTGAGTTCGCCGCGCTGGCACAGCTTCCTGCCCGGCATGTTCCGCTGAGCCGCGCGGCCCGGTTTGCTCGACCTGCTCCGGCGCTGGTGGCGCCCGCCACCGACCCCCATTCCCCTTCCCCTGTGGCGCGACATTCGCGCGGCACTGCCGTGGGCGGCCGCACTCGACCCGGCCCGTGACGCGCGGCTGCAATCGCTGGCCGCCCGCTTCCTGCACGACAAGGCGATCACCCCGGTCGGCGACCTCGCGCTCGACCCGCTCCAGCGCGGCATGCTCGCCGCCGCGTGTTGCCTGCCCCTGCTGGAGTTCGGCGAGGAAGGCCTGCACGGCTGGTCCCAGCTGATCGTCTATCCCGACGCGTTCCGGGTGCAGCGCAGCCATGTCGATGCCGCGGGCGTATTGCACGAAGGGCACGACGAGCTGATCGGCGAGGCCTGGGAGGCGGGTCCGGTGGTGTTGTCCTGGGCCGACGTGCAGGCCGACTGCGACGAACCGCGCGCCGGCTTCTGCGTCGCCGCCCACGAGATCGCCCACAAGCTCGACAGCCTCGACGGCGTGCTCGATGGCACCCCGCCCCTGCCGCGGCCCTGGCAGCGGACGTGGGCGCGTGATTTCCAGCGCGCGTTCGACGGATTCGTCGCCCAGGTCGAGGCGGGAACCCCGACCGTGATCGACAGCTACGCGGCCGAGGCGCCCGAGGAGTTCTTCGCGGTGGCCACCGAGTACCACTTCAGCGATCCCGCCACGCTGCGTGCTGCGCTGCCGGACGTGGCGGCCCACCTGGAGCGGCTGTACGGCCCACCGCCATTCGCGTAACCGGCGCCTACAACCGCGGCGGCAACTGTACCTCGAAGCGTGCACCCCCAAGCTCGTCCGACTTGCGCACATCGAGCGTGCCGCGGTAGCCGTGGACCAGGTCCTGCACGATCGACAGGCCGATGCCGTGGCCCTGCACGCGCTCGTCGCCGCGCACGCCGCGCTGCAGCACCAGCGCGACCTTCTCCGGCGGGATGCCGGGGCCGTCGTCATCGACCGCGATCATCAGGCCGGGGCGCCGGTTGGGCGCGGTCTCGCCGGGCTTGACGGTCAGCAGCACGCGCGACTTCGCCCACTTGAAGGCGTTCTCCAGCAGGTTGCCAAGCAGCTCCTGCAGGTCGCCAGGCTCGCCCAGGAACTGCACGCCCTCGGCGACGTCGAACTCGCACAGCACGCCTTTGCCGGCGTACACCTTTTCCAGGCTGCGCACGAGCTCCTCGGCGTGCGGCTCGACGTCGACCGGCGCGGCGAACAGCGTGTGGCCACCCGACGCCGCGCGGGCCAGCTGGTATGACACGAGGTCGTTCATGCGCCGCAGCTGGGCGTCGACCTCCTCGCGCAGCTCGGCCTCCGGCGCGTTGTCATCCAACCGTGCGCGCAGCACCGCCAGCGGCGTCTTCAGGCTGTGGGCGAGGTCGGCCAGCGTGTTGCGTTGCTGGTCGAGGTTCTGCCGCTCGCTTTCGATGAAGGCGTTGATGCTTTCGGCCAGCGGTTCGAGTTCGCGCGGGTGGCGCTCGCTCATGCGCGAGGCCAGGCCGCGCTGGACGCGCTTGAGCTCGGTGATGACCCGGCGCAGCGGCAGCAGGCTCCAGCGCAGGATCACCGCCTGCAACAGCAGCAGGATCAGCCCCGCGCCACCCAGGTAACGCCACAGCGCCGCGCGGAATACCTCGACCTGCCGGCTCAGCGCGGTGGTGTCCTCGAGGATGTAGACGGTGTACGGCACTTCGGCGGTGGGGTCGTCGCCACTGGCATAGACCAGGCCGCGGCCGTAGCGGTACACCTCGCCGATCTCGCCGCTGATCTCGGTGATCGGCAACTGGCGCTCGAACACCTCCTCGCGCGCGCCGAGCATGTCCGCCGGCGGCAGCATCGGGCCGACCGACGAGGCCGAGTCCCAGTGCTGGCCGTCGGCGAGCACGACCTCGGCATACAGGCCGCTGCCGGGACGGTCGAACCGCGGGTCGGGCGAGGTGTAGGGCGGGATGAAGGTGCCGTCGCGCGCAAACTCGCTGTCGGCATAGGCCAGCGCGTAGCTGCGCAGCCGCTGGCGGAGGTTGCTTTCGGCCGTGTCCAGGAACGCGCGGTCCAGCGCGTAGCCGGCCAGCGCGAGGAACGCCACCAGGCCCAGGCTGGCGCCCAGCAGCTGGCGCGCCTGCAACGAACGCGGCCGGCCCCAGCTCATCGCACGGGGCCGGCCGGAGCCGGTATCGGGTTGGATGCTGCGCGGGCGCAGGGGACGGTCATCGGCATGCGCGGCACGTTACAAGGCCGCCGGCGCCGATGCGAGCGCCCGGCACCACGCGCGCGGTTACTCGCCGCTGCGCGGAATCGCGAAGCGATAGCCGCGGCCGCGGACGGTCTCGATCGGCTTGAGCGCACCATCGGGGTCGAGCTTCTTGCGCAACCGGCCGATGAAGACCTCGAGCACGTTGGAGTCGCGATCGAAATCCTGCTGGTAGATGTGCTCGGTCAAGTCGGCCTTCGAGACCAGCTCACCGGCGTGCATCATCAGGTACTCGAGCACCTTGTACTCGTAGCTGGTCAGGTCGACGTTGCTGCCGTTGACGCTGACGGTCTGCGCGGCGAGGTCGAGCGTGACCGGACCGCACTCCAGGGTCGGCTTGCTCCAGCCGGCGGCGCGGCGGACCAGCGCATTGAGCCGTGCCAGCAGTTCCTCGACGTGGAAGGGTTTGACCAGGTAGTCGTCGGCGCCCTGCTTGAGGCCCTCGACCTTGTCCTGCCAACTCGAGCGCGCGGTCAGGATCAGCACCGGGAACTTCTTGCCTTCCTCGCGCAGCGCCTTGACCAGCTCCATGCCCGACATCTTCGGCAGGCCGAGGTCGATGATGCCCAGGTCGAACGGCACCTCGCGGCCCATGTACAGGCCTTCCTCGCCGTCCTGCGCCGCGTCGACGGCGAAACCTTCGCGCTTCAGGCGGGCGGCCAGGGTCTCGCGCAGCGGGGCTTCGTCTTCAACCAGCAGGATGCGCATGGGTACTCCTTGTACGGGTCGGTCGGCGCCGCTGAACAGGGGCCGTTGGCTGGATCGTGGACGTTCAGTTGTCGTCGCCGCGTGTACGGGACGGCTGTGGCGCCGGCCGTCCGCGCGGGTCATCGACGTATACCCTGACCCGGCCGTTGGCGTCGACCACCTTGATGCGGTTGATGTCGCGGCCGTCGTAGGGAACCCGCTCGGCGCTGAGGACCTGGCCGCCGGTGCGGCGCTCGACCCGGCGCACGGCGGCCGACAGCGCGGTGTGGTCGGCGTCGCGCTCGTGGCCGTGGCCCTGGTGGTCACGACCGGCCCGGCGCTCGGCGAGCTCGCGGTTGGACTCGCGCGAGTTGTCGCGGGTGCGCTGGGCCAGGGCGTCACTGGCCGAGACGGTGGTCAGCAGCAGCAAGACGACGATGGTGGCGCTACGGATCGACATGGACACTCCGGGTGCCGCGAGGGTGCGCGGGACGGGCCGTTGAAGAGGATGACGGCCATTCTTGGAAGCAGGCGGTGAATCCGATCTGAACTTTTTCTTCACACCGTGGTCGCGGTTCAGGCCCGGCCACGTTACCCGTTGCGGGTGCTTCAGTAGACCTCCCCGATGCAGCAGCGCAGCGAGCCGCCGCCGGCTTCGATCGCGTCGATGCCAACGGTGTGCAGCGCGAACCCGGCGGCCGCGAGCGCCTCGCGCGTCGCCGGCGCCAGCGC
>NZ_JBJXHK010000107.1:0-6010 GCF_046638635.1 Lysobacter zhanggongensis | reverse complement strand
GCCGTGGCGAGCGCGACCTGCTGGCGACCGGCGCAACCACCACCGAACACCTGGTCGACGGCGGCGACGGTATCCGCCTGCTTGGCCTGCACAGCGTCGCACCGGCGCTGGCGCCCGCCAGCGGGCCGCGTGGGCTGGCGCTACTGCTGCACGGCTGGGAAGGCAGCGTCGACTCGAGCTACATGCGCCTGACCGCCGCGCAACTGCTGTCGCGGGGGTTCGAGGTGTTCCGGCTCAACTTCCGCGACCACGGCGGCACGCACCACCTCAACGAGGAGATCTTCCACTCGTGCCGGATCGACGAGGTGGTGCATGCGGCATGCGACGTCGCCGCGCGCTTCGTCCCGCGCGGGTCGGGGTTGCCGGTGGTCGTCGCGGGCTATTCGCTGGGCGGCAACTTCGCATTGCGGCTGGCCTTGCGCGCGCCGGCGGCCGGCCTGTCGCTGGCGCACGTGGCCGCGGTCTGCCCGGTGTTGGACCCGGCACGGACGATGGATGCGATGGAACGCGGCCTGCCGGTATATGCCTGGCACTTCGAGCAGAAGTGGCGGCGCTCGCTGCAGCGCAAGCGGGCGCTGTTCCCGCAGCTGCATGATTTCGACGACCGCGTGCTGGGCCAGCGCATGCGCGCGCTGACCCGCTGGCTGGTCGAGCGGCAGACCGACTTCGGCACGCTGGAGCGGTACTTCGACGGCTACGCGATCGCCGGCGACCGGCTGGCCGCCCTGCAGCCCACGACCAGCATCCTCACCGCGGCCGACGACCCGGTGATTCCGGTCGATGATTTCCACGGATTGAAGTTGCCGGCATCGGCGACGCTGGAGGTGTCGCCGCGCGGCGGGCATTGCGGCTTCATCGAGAATGCCCGGCTGGATGGCTTTGCCGAGCGCTGGATCGCCCAGCGGCTGGCCGACGCGGTGTCGCTCAGCCGGCGCTGACCACGGCCAGTGTCAGGCGCGAGATGCAGGCCAGCTGGCCCGCCTCGTCCTCGATCCGGATTTCCCAGACCTGGGTGCGGCCGCCGACATGGACCGGCCGCGCAGTGCCGGTGACCGTGCCGCCACGGACGGCGCGCACGTGATTGGCGTTGATCTCAAGGCCCACGCAGACCTTGCCTTCGGGCACGCACAGGTTGCCGGCGCTGCTGCCGAGGGTCTCGGCCAGCAGCACCGACGCACCGCCATGCAGCAGGCCGTAGGGCTGGCGTGTGCGCGCGTCGACCGGCATGGTCCCGCGCACGTAGTCGGCGCCGATTTCGGTGAACACGATGCCGAGCGGCTCCATCGCGGTGCCGCGCGAGAGCTCGTTGAGGCGCTCGACGCTGGCGTGGCGGCGGAACGGAGATTCGCGGGAAGGGGCGGGCGTTGATGTGGAAGTCGTCGTCATCACGCCACGATAGCCGACCCGCGCAGCCGTGGCCTGCAGACCGTGGCCTGGAAAAGAAGACCCCGGCACCGCCCGGCTGATGGGGGAGGCATCAGCCGGACGACACCGGGGAACAGGAGGAGGGACGAGCCGCGCGTTCGAGGGGGCAGTGGCAGCGCGGCGCGCGGGTGCGGCGGCCACCGGGCGGATCAGACGCAACGGAACAGGCGCGGGCCGTTGTTGCCGGTGGTGTAGCTGCGCGAGGTTGCGTAGCCGCTGCTGGAGCCGTAGCCGACGCCGAAATCGCGTTCGCGGCGGGCGCCGAACGAGGCGGTGGCGGCGGGAGCGTACGGGCGGGTGGCGGGGCTCGGGGTGGCGCGGTTGGTGTGGCGGCTGGTCGGGCGGGCGGCGGAGAAAGCGTTCATGGCGGTGTCCTTGGGGTCGGGGGAAGCGTGTCGGTGAATCGGTGTGTTGGTAAAGTACAACACCTATTCGCCAGCGCCATGGGCCGGAAGTCACCCCACCGATGACACCCCTCGAAAAGAACCCGCCGCCCTACAGGATCGGCGCCAGCCCCGCCCCGAACGCGGTGAACAGCCGCGTTGGCAGGCCCTTCAGCGCCAGGTTGACCTCCGGGAAATCCCCGACCGGTTGGTGGCACTCGCGGAACCGCGGGTGGTCCGGCGGCAGCGGCCCCGGGCATGTCGGCCCCGGCACGTACTCGTAGCTGGTCGCATAGCGCACCGGCCACAGGTCGAACACCGGCAGGTATTCGGAGGCCTTTGCCAATGAGTACTCCAGTCCCCACAGCACCGGTGCCTTGTCGCGTGGCGCGATCACCCACGAATTGCCCGGCGCGATATCGCGCCGGATGCTCGCCTCCAGCGCCGCCGCAAACGCCGTGTCCTCGATCACCACCGCACTCTCGGTGTTGTAGTGGTCGCCACGCGGGTCGAAGTTGTGCGTGCCGACGACGCCGACGCGGTCGTCGATCACCAGCGACTTGGCATGCATCCCCACCCGCACGCCAGCGCGCTTGAGCGGCACCGGCTCGTTGGCCTGCCGGNATCACCACCGCACTCTCGGTGTTGTAGTGGTCGCCACGCGGGTCGAAGTTGTGCGTGCCGACGACGCCGACGCGGTCGTCGATCACCAGCGACTTGGCATGCATCCCCACCCGCACGCCAGCGCGCTTGAGCGGCACCGGCTCGTTGGCCTGCCGGCGCAGGTAGCGGGTCGCGCCGTACTCCGAGCGCAACGGCTGCCGGTAGCGTGCGGTGCGCAGCACGCTGTCGCGGTCGGGCGGGCGCGTGCGCGCCCGCTCCTGCACCGGTTCGTAGTCGGGCACGACCGCGCCGGTGGCGGACAGGTCGACCGGGGCGTCCGCGGGGAACGGCTTGTACTCGTAGATCTCGAAGCCGAACTCGCGCAGGTAACGGCGCTTGTACTTGTACGACAGCGCGTAGGCGATGAACGCGTCGGTCGCCGCCAGGCTGTTGGTGGAGACGATGACGCGCGGCGCACCCGGCCGGTCGTGCAACTGCCGGAACATTTCCTGCGCCGGCTTGGACAGCACCAGGTACGGCGTCTGCAACAGCACCTGCCGGTGCGCCGACTCGATCAGCCCGCGCAGCGAATCCGACGCCACCGCCAGCTCCCCGGGGTCTTCGCCGTTGTGCTTTTCCGGCGTGTCGGAGATGTAGCGCACCTCGCCGACCGCGATCGCCGGTTCGACCAGCCGCTCGCGGACGAGCTGCGGATCGGCGGCGTCGTCGCGCATCGCCTCGGCACGCGCCGGGTGGTCGAAACCATGTGGCGCAAGCGCCGGCACGCCGTCCTCCAGCAGGGCATGGCCGACGTCGACCAGCCGCGCGGGCGGCACGCTGCGCGGGTCGGTCCAGAACGTCTCGAAGTCGGCCGCCATGTCGCGCGCGACCGGGCCGGCCACCAGCAGGTCGCGGTCACGGAAGTTGTACTCGTCGTCCCAGTCGTAATAGCTGTCCTGGTAGTTGCGCCCGCCGGTGATGCCGATCGCACCGTCCACCAGCAACAGCTTGGTGTGCATGCGCTGGTTGAGCTGGCGCCAGCAGCAGGCTGCGGCCAGCACGTACTGCGGGTAGCTGATGCGGGCGCGGCGCAGCACCGGGTTGTACAGGCGCACGCTGAAGTTGACGTGGGCGCCGGCCAGCGCCGCCAAGGTCTCGACATTCTGCAACGCCGACAGCTGGTCCATCAGCAGCCGCACCCGCACGCCTCGGCGCGCGGCAGCCAGCAACTCGTCGAGCACCAGCCGGCCGGCGTCGTCCTCATCAAAGATGTAGGTCTGCAGGTCGATCGCGGTGGTGGCGCTGCGGATCAGGTTGACCCGCGCAAGCATCGCGTCGGTGCCGCTGTCCAGGATCACGGCATAGTGGCGCGGTTGCCCGGGGCTCGACTCGCTGAAGGCGCGGCTGGCCAGCTCGCGTAGCGGCGAGGGCTGTGCGCAGGCATCGATCCGCTCACAGTCGAGCGTCGTGGGGCGCGCGCTCGCGGCAATCGCGGCGGCGCGGTCGGCCTCGTGCGGGCTCAGCGTGGCGCACGCCGACAACGACAGTGCGAGCACGGCGGAAACGAGCTGGTGGACCGTCACGGCGTGTCGCCCTGCAACCGGACCCGCATGTCGAAGCGCACCGTGTCGGCCAGCGCGACGCGCCAACCATCCAGGCCGTAGTCGCCGCGCGACACCGTGCCGTGCACGACCACGTCGCAGTCCACCCCGGGCCGCGAGCACGTCGCCGGGAGCACGGTGAACGCCTCCATCCGGCTGGTGCCGTGCATCGTCAGCCGCCCCCGGAGGCGGCCGCCGTCATGCGCCAGTTCCGCCGTGTGCGGTTCGGAGACGAATTCGATGAACGGGTGGTGTCCGGCGTCGAAGAACCGCTCGCCGCGCGCCAGCGCGGTGTAGCGCTCGGATTCCTCGACCTCGACCGCGCCGGTAGCGAGCACGATGCGCACCTGCAGGCGCCCGTCGGGCAGGGTGTGCAGCGCGCCGTCATGCCGCGGGAAGGTGCCGTGGACACGTTGCCCCCAGCGCGTGCGCAGCTCGAAGCCGAACCGGGTGTGGACCGTGTCGAAGCCGACCGGTGCGACGGCGCCGGCAGGCTGCAACAGCAGCGTCGCGGGGGTAACCGCCGGCGTTGCGGCCGCAGCGGCGCCGACCGCGCCCGCCACCAGGCCCGCGGCCACCATCCCCCCTGCGGTCAGCCGTGCGATCAGTCCGGTGATCGAGCTGCGGGTTCGCCTCACGGCCACCAGAAAGCGCTGAGCTGGGCGATGCCCGGCTCCAGTGGGACGCCGGCCGGCAGCGACAGCACCGCCACGCCGGCCGGCGGCATCCCGCGGTAGTCGCCGGACTGACCGCTGTGCAACAGCGCGGCCAGTTGCTCCAGGCCCGGGTTGTGGCCGACCAGCATCAGCCGCTCGACCTCGACGTGCCCATCGGCCAGTGCGATCAGGGAACCCGGGCTCGCCTCGTAGATGGAGTCCTCGACCCGCTGCTCGACGTACCCGACCACGCCGAGCACGGCTTCCAGCGTCTCGCGGGTGCGCCGCGACGGCGAGCACAGCACGCAGTCGGGCACCAGCTTCTGCGAAGCCAGCCAGCGGCCGGCCGCCTCCGCCTCGGCGAGCCCTTCGGCCGACAGCGGCCGGTCCATGTCGGCCTGGTCGGGCAGCGACGGTTCGGCGTGGGCGTGGCGCAGCAGGATCAGTTCGCGCATGGCATCGGGCTCGCAGGGACGGGGAAGGAAAGGGTTACCGCTTCAGCCAGCGGAGCAGCGGTTGCCAGTCGGCCTGGTGTTCCCGGATCTGCGCCGAATGGTAGTCGAACAGGCTCTTGCCCAGCCCGCACAGCAGCACGTAGGCCTGGCTGTCGCGCAGCTGCGCGACCAGCGGGTAAGGCCAGCGCCGCAGCAGCCCGACCACATCCTGCGAGGCATTCGTCCAGGGGCGCAGGCGGTTGGCAACCAGCCCCACCGGCAGCTCGCCGCGGCGCACCCGCGGGTGCCGCGCCAGCGTGTCGAGGAAGTCGACGCTGGCTTCGATGTCGATGGTCGACGGCAGCACCGGGACGACCACCGCGTCGGCGGTCTCCAGGAAGGGAGCGAGGTCGGCGGCCATCGCGCCGGCGGCCGCGTCGATGACTACCTGCTCGGTGCCAGCGGGCAGCTGTGCCCGCCACCCCTTGCCACGGGTGCCGTCGAGCGGCAGCACCGCGCTGTCCATTTCGGCGCGCCGCCGGGCCCAGCGGGTGGAGGAACCCTGCGGGTCGGCGTCGACCAGCACGGTATTGCGTCCGTCGACGGCCGCGTGGGCAGCGAGGTGGGTGGCGATGGTGGTCTTGCCGGCGCCACCCTTCGAACTGGCCACGAGCACGGTCTTCATGCGGGTCCCCTGTGAGGCTGCGCAGAGAGCAGTGGAAGCCGCAGCGTACACCGCGTCCGGCAAGGCGGTGTCGATGCGGTCAGCGAAGGGAGGCAGCGTGCCGTTCGAGTTGCCGGGCGGCGACGTGGAGCCGCGCCGCGAGTGCTTCGTTGCGGCCGTCGTCGACGGGGCCGCCGGGGGCGCCATCGTCGCTGCGCACCGCGGTCTCGAGCGCCGCGGCGGC
>NZ_JBJXHK010000106.1:0-6100 GCF_046638635.1 Lysobacter zhanggongensis | reverse complement strand
GTTCGGCGGCGTCGAGGGTGCCGTCGTGGTCCGCGTCCTGCCGCGCGAATGCGGCGGCCAGCGTGGCCTGGTGATCGGCCCGCGTGACCGGACGGCCACGCCCGCCGGGCAGCTCGTGGGGTGCGAGCACACCGTCACCGTCGCGGTCCATGCGTTCGAACGCGTAGCCCATCCAATGCTGGTACTCGGCGAGCGAGACGTTACCGCTGCGGTCGGTATCAAGCTTCTGCAGGTAGGCCGAAGGCGCCGCGACCTGGGCCGACGCTACCGCTGTGGTCGCCATCAGCACCAGTACGCAAGCCGGCAACAAAAAGCCCGCGCCGGAGGGCGCGGGCCGTGTGCGTTCGCGGATGTGGTCCACGTACCGGCTCAGGCGCGCGCCGGCACCAGGGTGTAGCCCTTGAGCCGCGCCGAGAACTGCTGCAGCGACTGGATGCCGGTGGCCTCGGCCTCGGCGCACCAGGCCTGCAGCCGCGCGAGCGTGGTCTGGGCGTCGTGCGAGCGGTCGTCGAGCACCTGCTGCAGGCGCTGGCGGTACTCGGCCAGCGTCGCCATCTTCGGCCGCTCGGCCAACCATGCCTGCAGGCGCGCGCGCTTGTCGTCGTCGAGCCAGCGTCCGCCGTCGGCCAGGCCCTTGCGCAGGGGCCGCGGCAGCTTCGAACCGCCCTCGCGCAGGGTCGGCAGGGTCACCTTGCGGTAGTAGTCGGTCATCGCCTGGAAGCGGATCGCCAGCAGGGCCTTCAGGGTCTCGCTGTCGGGCATGGCGATGTTGGGGCGCACGTCCAGCGACGGGGCGACGCGCAGCACCTTGGCCAGGCTCACCGCCTGCAGCAGCTTGATCGTGCTCCAGCCGATGTCGAACTCGAACTTGCGCAGCGCGAACTTGGCCGAACTCGGGAACGCGTGGTGGTTGTTGTGCAGCTCCTCCCCGCCAATCCAGACGCCCCACGGGGTCAGGTTGGTCGCGGTGTCGGTGGTCTCGAAATTGCGATAGCCCCACCAGTGGCCCAGGCCGTTGACCACGCCGGCCGCCCAGAACGGGATCCACAGCATCTGGATCGCCCACACGGCCACGCCGGCAAAGCCGAACAGCGCGAAGCTGATGAACAGCAGCAGCGTCGGGCCCAGGGTCGCGTGTGGGGTGTACAGGTGGCGCTCGATCCAGTCGTCCGGGCAGCCCTTGCCGTACTTCTCGATCGACTCGCGGTCGTTGCGGGCTTCGCGGTACAGCTCGACACCCCGCCAGAACACCGTCTTGATGCCCTTGACCTGCGGGCTGTGCGGGTCTTCCTCGGTCTCGCACTTGGCGTGGTGCTTGCGGTGGATCGCCGCCCACTCGCGCGTGATCATCGAGGTGGTCAACCACGTCCAGAACCGGAAGAAGTGGGCGATCACCGGGTGGAAATCCACCGCGCGGTGCGCCTGGCTGCGGTGCAGGTAGAGCGTCACCGAGAAGATCGTCAGCTGCGTGGCGACGAGCAGGTAGACCAGCAACGTGACGAAACCGGCCTGGAACAGGCCGCCGGCGAGGAAATCGAGCAGGGAAGCGGGCATTGCGGATGGAACTCCGGATACGGCGTGGACGGCCGGGGCGGGATGACCCCGTGCCCGGCCATGATGCCACCGGACCATGGCGGCGCGGGTCCGGGGTGGTCGTTCCGTGATGGGGATGTTCATCGATGTGGGCAACCCGTGGGGACCGCCCGGTTCAGCAACGGGCACTGCCTTGCCGCGCGCGTGAAGCACCCCCGGTGTCGCCGCCGACTAAGCTTTCGCCATGCCCGAGTTGCCTGAAGTCGAGACCACCCGCCGCGGCCTGGCGCCGCACCTGGAAGGGCGCCGCGTGCTCGGTGCCACCCTGCGCCGCGAGACGCTGCGCTGGCCCATCGCGACGGAAGTCACCACCGTGTTGCCCGGACAGCGGATCGATGCCGTGCGGCGGCGGGCGAAATACCTGCTGCTGGACACGGCCGCCGGCAGCGCGCTGTTGCACCTGGGCATGTCGGGCAGCCTGCGGGTGCTCCCGGCCGACACCGCGGTACGCGCGCACGACCACGTCGACCTGCGGCTGGAGGGCGGGCGCGTGCTGCGCTTCAACGACCCGCGCCGCTTCGGTTGCCTGCTCTGGCAACCGCCGGGCACGGTCCACCCGCTGCTGGCGGCGCTGGGGCCCGAGCCGTTGTCGGATGTGTTCGACGGCGACCACCTGTTCCGCCTGAGCCGGGGTCGCAGCGCGCCGGTGAAGAACTTCCTGATGGACCAGTCGACCGTGGTCGGCGTCGGCAACATCTACGCGGCCGAAGCGTTGTTCGCCGCCGGCATCTCGCCGGTCCGGCCTGCCGGACGGATCTCGCGCGAGCGCTACGCGCGGCTTGCCGACGAAGTGAAGCGCGTGCTCGACCACTCGATCACGCGTGGCGGGACCACACTGCGCGACTTCATCAGCCCCGACGGCGCCCCGGGCTACTTCGAGCAGGAGCTCTCGGTCTACGGACGGGGCGGTCTGCCCTGCCCGGCGTGCGGCCGCCCCCTGAGGCAGGCGGCGGTGGGCCAGCGCGCGACCGTCTGGTGCGGCCACTGCCAGCGATGACCGCCACTGTCCGACCGACGGGTGGCTGCACGCGCTCGGATGGAGCGCTATAGTCCGGACAATTGCGACGGGGGTCACAGGATGTCCGGGACGGCCGAGATCACCCAACTGCTGGATGCAGCCCGGGACGGGGACCGCGGCGCGCTCGACAGCGTGCTGGCCACGCTGTACCAGGAACTCCACACCATGGCCCGGCGACAGCTCGCCGGCCAACGCGGCCAGACGCTGGACGCGACCGCGCTCGTGCACGAGGCCTACCTCAAGCTCGCCGGCCGGCGCGAGGCGCGCTTCGACGACCGTGCGCACTTCTTCGCCTACGCCGCCTCGGCGATGCGATCGGTGGTGGTCGACTACGCGCGCCAGCGCCTTGCGCAGAAGCGCGGCGGCAACCTGCACCGCGTCACCGACCTGCCCGAGGACCTGGAGGGCGGGCTGCGGCTGGACGAGGACATGCTCGGCCTGGACACGGCGCTGACGCGGCTGGCCGACGTCGACAAGCGGCTGGCGCAGGTGGTCGAGCTGCGCTATTTCGCCGGCCTGTCGGAACTGGAAATCGCCGCGCTGCTGGAACGCTCCGAACGCAGCATCCGGCGCGACTGGCAGAAGGCGCGGCTGTTCCTGCTGGCGTCGCTGAAGGACTGAGCCGCCAGCCGCGACGGGGCGCGGGCGCGGCACGGGTGCCAATGCAACGATGGATACCACTCGCTGGCAACGGCTTTCCCCATTGCTCGACGAACTGTTCGAGCTGGAAGCGCACGACCGCGCGCGGCGGCTGGATGAGCTGCGCGCCGACGACCCGGATCTGGCGGTCGAGCTCGAAGCCCTGATCGCGCTCGAGGTCGGCCAGGAGGACTTCCTCTCCGAGCCGGTCGTCTCGCCGCAACGCGGGGTGTTGCCGGGCAACGAGGTCGGCCCGTACCGGCTCGAGCGCCTGCTCGGCGAGGGTGGCATGGGCCAGGTCTGGCTGGCCGCGCGCGCCGACGGGCTGTACCAACGGCGGGTCGCGCTCAAGCTGCTGCGGCCGGGGCTGGCCGACACCAACCTGCGCGTGCGGTTCACCCGCGAGCGGCAGATCCTGGCGCGGCTGGCGCACCCGCACATCGCCCGGCTGCTGGACGCGGGCATCAGTGCCGACGGCCTGCCCTACCTCGCGCTCGAGCACGTCGACGGCGCCCCCATCACCGATTACTGCCGCGAGCACCGCACCCCGGTCGAAACGCGGCTGCGGATGTTCGGCCAGATCTGCGAAGCGGTGAGCCACGCGCACGCCAACCTGATCGTCCACCGCGACCTCAAGCCGTCCAACATCCTGGTCACGCCGGCCGGCGAAGTCCGGTTGCTCGATTTCGGCATCGCCAAGCTGCTCGACAACGACCCCGCCCCCGAGCAGACGCGCACCGGCGTGCGCGCGTTCACCCTGCACTACGCCGCGCCCGAGCAGATCCGCGGCGAGCCGGTCACGACGATGACCGACGTCTACTCGCTGGGCGTGGTGCTGTACGAGCTGCTGTCCGACCAGAAGCCCTACCGGCCCAAGCGCGAGAGCGACGCGGCGTGGGAGGAGGCGATCCTCACCGGCGACCCGCTGCGTCCGTCGCTTGCGCTGCAAAGGAGCGCCGACGCCAGTCGGAACGATCCCGATGCACCGGCGATGCGGCGCCGTGCGCGGATGTTGGCCGGCGACCTCGACAACATCGTCCTCAAGACCCTCTCCAAGACGCCGGAACAACGCTATCCGTCGGTCGAGGCGCTGGCGCAGGACCTGCAGCGCCACGCCGCCGGGCGCCCGGTGCACGCCCGCTCGCAGAGCCTCAACTACCGGATGGCGNCCTCTCCAAGACGCCGGAACAACGCTATCCGTCGGTCGAGGCGCTGGCGCAGGACCTGCAGCGCCACGCCGCCGGGCGCCCGGTGCACGCCCGCTCGCAGAGCCTCAACTACCGGATGGCGAAGTACATCGGCCGCCACCGCTGGGCACTGGGCAGCGGCGGGCTGGTCGCGCTGGTGCTGACCGCCTCGCTCGGCGTGGTCGCCTGGCAGGCGCGCGAGGCGGTGCGCGAAGCCGCGCGCGCGCAGGCGATGCAGGACTTCATGGTCGGTGTGTTCGAGCGCGCCGGTGGTACGCGCGACGGTGATCCGCTCAACCTGCGCCAGTTGCTCGCCACCGCGGTCGAGCGCGGCGACCGCGAGCTGGCGCGACAGCCACGCGCGCTGGCCGAATTGCTGGGCGTCATCGCGCGGCTGCGGACCGGGCTGGGCGACTACGACGAGGCCAGCGCATTGCTCGAGCGGCAGGCGACACTGATCGCAGGCACCGATGCACCGTCCAGCCTGCAGCTGGAATCACTGACGCAGCGCGGCCGCGTGCTGCGGATGCTGGGCGACGACGACGGGTGCCGGGCGTTGATGGAGCCTTCGCTGGCCATGGCACAGCGCGAGCAGGCCCAGCTGCCGCCCCAGGTCACCGAGTTCTACTCGCAGCTTGGCCGCTGCCGCCGCGCGGGCGGCCAACTGCAGGGCGCACGCCAGCTGTTCGAACGTTCGCTGTCGCTGCGCCGCACCCACCACGCCGACCCGGTCGGCGAAGTCGAGAACCTGATGGACCTGGCCGGCCTCTACGCCGACGCCGGGCAGACCGACACCGCGCTTGCCGAGTTCGACGCCGCCCGCCGCAAGCTGCGTGCCGAGGCCGGTGACCGCCACCCGCTGCTGGTCGACATCCACCGCAACCTCGCCCGGCTGCACCGTGCCCGCGGCGAGCTGGCGCAGGCCCGGCAGCAGCTGCTGGAAGCCCTTGCCATTGCCACCGACCTCAACGGCCCCGGCCACATGACGACGCTCGCGGTGGAGCGCCAGCTGGCGTCGGTGCTGGCCGACGAGGGCCGGCACGCGGAAGCCATCGCGCGGCTGGAGTCGGTCCAGGAACAGCTCGCCGGTCGGCATGGCGATGACCACCCGGTGCTGGCCGAGGGCTATGCACGGCTCGGGCGGCTGGCGTGGGAACGCGGCGACCTGCCGGCCGCCACCACGGCCCTGCGGCGTGCCCTCGCGCTGCGACGCAGTACCGGTGCAGCGGGCCCGATCGCCGACGCACTGGTCGACCTGGGCACCGTGCTGCACCAGGGAGGCCAGGACCGCCCTGCCCATCCGCTGCTGCTTGAAGCACTGGAACTGCGCCAGCGGCACCAGCCCGGCGACCACGCGCGCGTCGGCGAGGCGAGGCGCCTGCTCGGCGTGGTCGAGCTGTCGCTCGGGCCCGCCGACAGCGGCCTGGAACGGTTGGGGCAGGGCCTGGAACAGTCACGTCGCCACCTGGGCGATGCGCATCCGGAAACGCGTCGCGCCGAACTGGTGCTGGCGACCTACCACGCACGCAGCGCCATCGATGCGATGTCGGTCGATACCGCGATGGCCCGGCTCGACGCGCTGGCGGCGTTGCCCGGTGGCGAGCTCGAACTGCGCCAGCTGACGTGGCGAGCCGGCGCCCGCGCGGCGGCCTTGCGCTGCACC
>NZ_JBJXHK010000105.1:0-6107 GCF_046638635.1 Lysobacter zhanggongensis | reverse complement strand
GCCGACGCCGTCGGCCTCGGCCTGCGGCGGGCCCTGCTGGGTCCGCTGCGGGCGGCGCCGGCCGGCAGCTTCGACTTCCTCGAGGCCGCGCCGGAGAACTGGATCGGCGTCGGCGGCGCGCTTGGCGACGGCTTCGAGGCGCTTGCCACGCGCCACCCGATCGTCTGCCACGGCCTGTCGCTGTCGCTGGGCGGACCGAGCCCGCTCGACGAGACCTTCCTTGGCAAGCTGCGGCGATTCCTCGACAGGCTCCGCAGCCCGATCTACAGCGAACACCTCAGCGCCTGCAGCGACATGCATGGCCAGCTGTACGACCTGATGCCGCTGCCCTTCACCGACGCGGCGATCGCCCACGTGGCGACACGCATCCGCCAGGTGCAGGACACGCTGGGGCGTCGCATCGCGGTCGAGAACATCTCCTACTACGCGACCTTGGCGCCGCGTGGCATGCCGGAGATCGACTTCATCCTCGAGGTGCTGGACCGGGCCGACTGCGACCTTCTGCTCGACATCAACAACGTGGTGGTCAACGCGACCAACCACGGCTACGACGCGGGGGAGTTCATACGTGCGCTGCCCGGCCAGCGCATCGCGTACCTCCACGTCGCCGGCCACCATGACGAGGCTCCGGACCTGAAGATCGACACCCACGGTGCCGCGGTGAGCGGCCCGGTCTGGGCGTTGCTGGGCGAGGCGTATCGGGTGTTCGGCCCGCGGCCGACCCTGCTTGAGCGCGACTTCAACCTGCCGCCGCTGGACGAGCTGCTCGGCGAACTCGACACCGTGCGGACGCACCTGTCACGCGCGCAGCGGCAACGCCATGCCGCCTGAGCAAGACCCGGCCGGAAGCGGCGCTGTGGACCGCCGCGCTGCCGATCCGCAGCGCGCGCTCGCCGACTACATCCGCGACCCCGCCCATGCGCCGCCGCCCGAAGGCATCGAGCCGCGCCGCCTGAAGGTCTACCGCGAGCTGTTCTTCAACAACATCGAATCGATGCTCGCCGGCAACTTTCCGGTCATCCGGCGCATCTGGTCGGATCCCGAGCCGGAGCGCTGGACGGGGCTCGTACGCGACTTCTACCGGGAACATCCCTCGCGCACCCCGCTGTTCCCGGAACTGGCGCGCGAATTCCTGCGCTACCTCAAGCACCGGGCCGGGGCCGGCCGCGGCGACCCGCCGTGGCTGGTTGAGCTGGCCCATTACGAGTGGGTCGAACTCGCCCTGCAGATCAGCGAATCGCGCGCCGACGACGTCCCCTTCGATCCCGACGGCGATCTGCTCGACGGCGCGCCGCTGGTTTCACCGCTGGCGTGGCCACTCGCCTATGCCTGGCCGGTGCACCGCATCGGCCCCGGATACCTGCCGGACCACCTGCCCGACGCCGCGACCTGCCTGCTCCTGCAGCGCGATGCGCAGGGCAAGGTGGGCTTCCAGCAACTGAGTCCGCTGGCGTTCCGGCTGCTGCAACGGCTGGACCAGCAGCCGAACCTGGATGGCCGGAGCCAGCTGCGCGCACTCGCCGGAGAGGCTGACATGACACCGGACCAAACGTTCCTCGACGACGGCGAACGGATGCTGCGGCAGTTCCACGAGGCGGGGGTGATCCTCGGCATACGCACGGTGCGGGACAACGAACCGAACGCGTAGCAGGGCCGGCGCGCGGGTCTGCTAGGCTTTCGGCGATGAGCTCCCCCACCCCCACCACCCCCGCGGGTTCGCCTCCCGCGGCCGCTGCCGTATCCCCGCTGGCCACCCGCTTCCGCGGCTACCTGCCCGTGGTGGTCGACGTGGAGACCGGCGGCTTCGACTGGAACCGGCACGCGTTGCTCGAGATCGCGGTGCTGCCACTGGAGCTGGACGACGACGGCCTGCTGGTGCCCGGCAAGACCACCAACGCGCACGTGGTACCGGCCCCCGGCCTGGACATCGATCCCAAGTCGCTGGAGATCACCGGCATCCGGCTCGACCACCCGTTCCGGCTCGCCAAGGAGGAGCGCCCCGCGCTCGACCACGTGTTCGCGCCGGTGCGCGAGGCGTGCAAGCGGCACGGTTGCCAGCGCGCGATCCTGGTCGGGCACAACGCCCACTTCGACCTGAACTTCCTCAACGCCGCGGTGGCGCGCGTGGGCCACAAGCGCAATCCGTTCCATCCCTTCAGCGTGTTCGACACGGTGACACTGGCGGGCGTGGCCTACGGGCAGACCGTGCTGGCCCGGGCCGTACAGGCGGCGGGGTTCCACTGGGACCCGAACGAGGCCCACTCGGCCGTCTACGACACCGAGCGCACCGCCGAACTGTTCTGCCGGATCGTCAACAGCTGGCCGCGCGGAGTCGCGGCCGTCGGCTGACCGGCTACGCAAGCCGCGCCCACTTCAGCGGTCCATCGCCACCACGCTGATCTCGCCGGTCTTCTCGACCGTCGCCAGCGCCACCTCATCGACCCTCTCCAGCCCGTTCTTGCGGATGCACGCGAGCACCTCGTCCTCGGTGATGAGCTCGTGCCGCATCGCACGCGGCAGCATCCGGCCGTTGCGCACGATCACCACCGGCTTCTCGGCAGTCAGGCGCCTGATGAAGGGAAAGCGGAACTCGAGCACGTTGACGACCCAGTCCCACGCCAGCACCACGACCGCCAGCAGCAGGAAGTCGATGGGTTCCTCGGACCCGACCGACATGCCGTCGGCCACCAGCGCACCCATCATCACCAGCGCAAGCATGTCCGACGGTGAGTGGTCGCCGATCTCGCGCTTGGGTAGCAGCCGGATAGCGATGACGACCGCAAAGTAGATGACCGTGCCGCGGACAAGGAAATCCGGCAGCGGAGCCGAAAGTTCGAAGGCATTCATGGGCGGGACCACGGCATGGCCGCGGGAGCACGGCCGCGGGATCTTCGCCCCCGGGGCGTGAAGCCGGTGCCTCGGTCAGGAATGGCGCTGGCGCACCGCTTCGAACAGGGTCACGCCGGCGGCAACCGAGACGTTGAGGCTTTCCACCCCGGTACCCGGCATCGGGATGCGCACCAGCTGGTCGCAGTTCTCGCGGGTCAGCCGGCGCAGGCCATCGCCCTCGCCGCCGAGCACCAAGCCGACGTTGCCGCGCAGGTCGAGCGCGTACAGCGACGCGTCCGCCTCGCCGGCCAGGCCGTACAGCCAGACCCCCAGCTGCTGCAGGTCGCGCATTGTCCGGGCCAGGTTGGTCACCGGCACCACCGGGATGCTGTCGGCGGCACCGGCCGACGTCTTGCGCACGGTCGCGTTGACCTGCACCGACTTGTCCTTGGGGATCACCACCGCGGTCACGCCGGCCGCGGCGGCGCTGCGCAGGCAGGCGCCGAGGTTGTGCGGGTCCTGCACGCCGTCAAGCAACAGCAGCAGCGCACGACCTTCCGCCGCCTCGACCAGTTCCTTGAGCTCGTTCTCGTTCCAGGTCCGGGCTGCCGCGTAACGAGCCACCACGCCCTGGTGGCGCAGGTTGCCGACCACACCGTCGATTGCCTGGGTGTTGACCCGGCGCACGTCGATCCCGACCCGTCGTGCCGACGACTCGATTTCGACCAGTCGCGGGTTTTTCGCGCCGGCCTCGATCAGCACTTCGCGCACGTTGTCGGCATCGTGCTCGACGGCGGCGGCGACGGCATTGATGCCGGCGATCCATTGCTTCTGGCTCATGGGGAGTTGGGCGCGTGGGGGGCGGCCATTGTAGGGGAGCGGCGTCGACCGCCGCTCCCCGACCGGGCCCCTAGTACTTCTGCTTGACCCGCTTGGCCGGCTGGCCGCGCTCGGGCAACGGCTTGACCCCGCGCTCCTCGACCAGCCGGAAGTCGATCTTCCGCTCCTCCACGCTGGCCTTCATCACGATGATGCTGACCCGGTCGCCCAGGCGGAATTCGCGGCCATGGCGCTCGCCGGTAAGGGTCTTGCGGATCGGGTCGAAATGGTAGAAGTCGTGCGGCAGCTGGGTCACGTGGACCAGCCCGTTGACCTTCGACTGGTCCAGCTCGATGAACAACCCGAAGCTGGTGACGCCACTGATGACGCCGTCGAACTCGCCACCGACGTGCTGCTCCATCCACGCGGCGCGGTAGCGCTCGTCGACCTCGCGCTCGGCCTCCTCGGCGCGGCGGCCACGCTCGGAGCACTGCAGCGCAAGCTGGGCCATGTCGCTCGGGGAGTACTTGAACTTCTCCGGCCGCTTGCCGCTCAGCGCGTGCTTGATCGCGCGGTGCACCAGCAGGTCGGGGTAACGGCGGATCGGCGAGGTGAAGTGCGCGTACGCCTCCAGCGCCAGGCCGAAGTGGCCGACGTTCTCGGGCTGGTAGACCGCCAGGCTCTGGCTGCGCAGCAACACCGATTCGATCAGGGTCGAGTCGGCCCGCTCGCGGATGCTCTTGAGCAGGTTGGTGAAGTCGCGCGGCTGCACCTTGGCCCACGGCGGCATGCGCAGCTTGAACTCCTTAAGGAACTCCAGCAGGTCGGCGTATTTCTGCTCCGGAGGCCGGTCGTGGATGCGGTAGGGCGCCGGCACCTCGGCGTCGATCAGGAACTTCGCCGCCTCCACGTTGGCGGCGATCATGCATTCCTCGATCAGCTTGTGCGCGTCGTTGCGCACGATCATCCCGGCCTGGGTGACCTCACCCTTGGCGCCGAGCACGAAGCGGACCTCGCTTGACTCGAACTCGATGGCGCCGCGCTTGGCGCGCGCCTTGGCCAGCACCTGGTACAGCTGGTGCAGGCGCTGCACCTGCGGCAGCAGGTCGCCGATCCGGCCCAGCGCGTCCTCGCGGTCCTCGTCGCTGGCGTCGTCGCCGACCGCGTTCCAGACCTGTGTGTAGGTCAGGCGCGCGTGCGAATGCATCACCGCTTCGTAGAATTTCGAGGCGGTCACCTCGCCCTTGCGGTCGATCTGCATGTCGCAGACAAAGCACAGCCGGTCCACCTTGGGCTTGAGCGAGCAGATGCCGTTGGACAGCGTCTCCGGCAGCATCGGCACCACGAACCCGGGGAAGTACACCGAGGTCGCGCGCTTCTGCGCCTCGTCGTCCAGTGGCTCGCCGGGACGCACGTAATGGGAAACGTCGGCAATCGCGACCACCAGGCGGAAGCCCTCGCGGTTGGGCTCGCACCAGACAGCGTCGTCGAAGTCCTTGGCGTCCTCGCCGTCGATGGTGACCAGCGGCAGGTCGCGGATGTCGACCCGCTCGCTGGCCTCCGCTTCGGGGACCTCCAGCGGCACCGCTGCAGCCTGGTCGAGCACCTGCTGCGGGAACTGATGCGGGATGTCGTGGCCATGGATGGCCGCCTGCACCGCCAGCGAGGCGGTGAGGCGCTCGCCCAGGACGGTCAGGATGCGGCCCATCGGCGGGCGGCGGGCGTCGGGAGCGCGGGTCAACTCGCACACCACCAGCTGGCCGGCCTGGGCGTCGCCGCGGCTCTCGGGCGGGATCAGCACGTTGCGCTGGATCCGGCGGTCGTCGGGCTCCACGTAGCTGACGCCGTCCTCGAGGATGTAACGGCCGATCAGGCGGCTCAGCCGGCGTTCGAGCACCTCGACGATCGCGCCTTCGCGTCGGCCACGACGGTCGACACCGGTGACGCTGGCCAGCACGCGGTCGCCGTGCATGACCTTGCGCATCTCGTACGGCGGCAGGAACAGGTCGTCGCCGCCGACACCGTCGGGCCGCAGGAAGCCGAAGCCGTCCGGGTTGGCGATGACGCTGCCGGGTACCAGGTCGACCTGCTGGGCCGGGACGAAACCGCCGCGCCGGTTCTGCAGCAACTGGCCGTCGCGGACCATCGCGCGCAGGCGGGCCGACAGTGCATCGAAGCGCTCGGGCTCGGACAGCCCCAGCCGCTCGGACAGTGCCTCGGCCTCCATCGGGCCGTCGGCGGCCGACAGCAGTTGCAGGATCATCTCGCGGCTGGCGATGGGCTGCTCGTAGCGGGCGGCCTCGCGGTCGGCATACGGATCCGCCGGGCGACCATCCTTGCCGCGCACGGGTTCGCCGTGCAGCGGAGCCAGCGGTGGCTTGCGGGTGCCGCGCGGCGGCGGCTCGGGGAGCCAGCCGGGCTTCTTGCCGGCCGGCTTGCCACCGGGTTTGCCGCGACCG
>NZ_JBJXHK010000104.1:1146-6205 GCF_046638635.1 Lysobacter zhanggongensis | reverse complement strand
CGGGACATCCTCGTCGGGTTTCGGCGGTGCCGGCCGGTGGGCATGTTCGGGCCGCGCGTGTGGCGCATCTGCCACAGGCGGCTCCGCCCCCCTGACCGGCGCGTCGCCCGGCTCGCCCCTGCGTGGCATCGGACTGCTGGACTTTTGCGCCGGCGCGGTCGGCAGCCCGGGTTCGACCCCGGCGGGCGCGTCGTCGCCCGCCAGCGACAGCAGCGAATACCCCATCGCCTGCAACCACTCGCGCTGCTGGCCGTCCCAGAGACTCACGTCGCCGCCTTCCCGGCCTCGCCGCGGCGCATCCGTCGCCACGCCGCATGGACCGGCCCCGTCAGCGCATAGACGCCGGTGATGGCCAGCAGTACGCGTGGCGGATCGATCGCGATCGCCGCCAGCACCGCCAGCACCACCACCACGGTCAGGAACGGCATGCGGTCACTACGAGGGCCGCTGCCCTTGAAGCTGAAATAGCGCACCCGGCTGACCATCAGCAGCGCCGCCGTGGCGGTCGCCGCCAGCGCCAGGTAGCGCAGCTGTGCGCCCTCGTAGCCCAGCACGAAGCAGGTCCAGACCAGACTGGCGAGCAGCCCGGCCGACGCCGGGCTGGCCAGCCCGATGAACCAGCGCTTGTCGACCTGGTTTACCTGCGAGTTGAACCGCGCCAGCCGCATCGCCGCGCAGGCCGCGTACAGGAATGCCACCACCCAGCCGGCCTTGCCCGCGGTGACGCCGTCCAGCCGGGTCGCCGACAGCGCCCAGTGGTACATCACCAGGGCGGGGGCCAGGCCGAAGCTGATCAGGTCGGCGAGCGAGTCGTACTGGACGCCGAACTCGCTCTGGGTGTTGGTCAGCCGCGCGACCCGGCCATCGATGCCGTCCAAGATCGCGGCCACGAAGATCGCGATGCACGCGTCGTCGAACCGCCCCTGGGTGGCGGCGATGATCGCGTAGAAGCCGGCAAACAGCCCGCCGGTGGTGAACAGGTTGGGCAGCAGGTAAATGCCGCGTCCGCGCGGCCGTGAGGCGGGCGCGGAGGGTTGCACGGGTTCCATTTCGGCAGTTTAGCGCTTGCCTGCCGGCCCGCACGGTGCTGCAATCCGCTTTCGCGACACCGCCAACGCCGGGGAGCCCCGCATGTCCGCCCAACGCACGTCCACCACCCGCCGCCTGTCCCGGCCGGCCACCGCCGCCCTTGTGCTGGCACTCGCGCTGCCGGCAGCCCTGGTCGCCACCGGCGGCGAGCTGTACCAGTGGAAGGACGCCAACGGGGTGACGCACTACTCCGACGCCCCGCCGCCGGGCCAGACCAGCTACGAGAATCGCTCGATCCGCAACAGCGGTGGCACCGCCGACGCACCGGAAAAGGCCGAGGCACCGGCCGAGAGCGAGCAGTGCACCACCGCGCGCGCCAACCTCGCGCTGCTGCAGGGCGACGGCAAGGTCGGCACCGACACCGACGGCGACGGCAAGCCCGACACCGAGCTGAGCGCCGACCAGCGCGCCAACGAGGCCGAACTGGCCGCCGCGGCGATCAAGGTGCACTGCAAGGCCAACTGATCGCTGGCGGCCGTCGCGCGCGGCCGCGCCTTCACGGTTTTTTTAACGCTGCGGCGGCACCCTCGGGTGATTGCCGCGACGGCGTTCCTGCCGGTCGCGACCCCAGTGGGAGCGCGCCGTGCCGGACACCGTCGCCGAGCGGACCATCGCCGACGAACCCTTCGTGATACCCCGGGCCGTCCTGGCGCTGCTGGCCGGCCTGCTGCTGGCCGGTTGCCAGGGACCCGCCTCCACCCTCGACCCCGCCGGTCGCGGCGCCGACGACATCGCCCTCCTCTTCCGGATCATGGCCGCCGGCGCGGCGGTGGTCTGGGCGATCGTGGTCGCGATGGCGCTGTACGCCGGGCTGGTCAACCCGCGGCCGCACAGCCGGCGCAGTGCACGCTGGCTGATCCTCGGCGGCGGCGTGCTGTTCCCCACCGTCACCCTCGCCGCCCTGCTGGTGTACGGGCTGGTGCTGATGCCGCAGCTGCGTGAGCCGCCGCCGGCAGATGGCCTGCGGATCGCGGTGTCGGGCGAGCAGTGGTGGTGGCGGGTCGACTACCACGTGCCAGGCAGCGACACCCCGGTAACGCTGGCCAACGAGGTCCGCCTGCCGGTCGGCGAGCGCGCCGAGTTCCGGCTGACCAGTCCCGACGTGATCCATTCGTTCTGGATCCCGTCGCTGGGCGGCAAGCTCGACAACATCCCCGGCCGCACCACCACGCTGGTGCTGGAGCCGACCCGCACCGGCACGTTCGAGGGCATCTGCGCCGAGTACTGCGGGACGTCGCACGCGCGGATGGAGTTCCTGGCCGTGGTGATGGAGCCCGACNGTTCCGGCTGACCAGTCCCGACGTGATCCATTCGTTCTGGATCCCGTCGCTGGGCGGCAAGCTCGACAACATCCCCGGCCGCACCACCACGCTGGTGCTGGAGCCGACCCGCACCGGCACGTTCGAGGGCATCTGCGCCGAGTACTGCGGGACGTCGCACGCGCGGATGGAGTTCCTGGCCGTGGTGATGGAGCCCGACGCGTTCGACCGTTGGCTCGCGGCACAGGCCGCACCGGCGCGCGCGCCCTCGACCGCACTCGCACGACGCGGCGCCGAGGCGTTCATGACCCATGGCTGCGCCGCGTGCCACACCGTGCGCGGCACGCCCGCGGCCGGCCGCGTCGGCCCCGACCTCACCCACGTGGGCAGCCGCCTGAGCCTGGCCGCCGGCACCCTGCCCAACGATGCCGCCGCGTTCCGGCGCTGGATCGACCACCCCGACCGGATCAAGCCCGACGTGCTGATGCCGGCTTTCGGAATGCTGCCCGACGACGACCTCGACGCGATCGTCGCCTACCTGGAGGACCTGCAATGAGCGCGACCGGGCCAGTCGCACCCGCCGCGCATGGCGACCCGGGCCAGGCCGCGCGGCTCGAGGCGGCATGGGCGACACCCACCGGCTGGCGCTACTGGTCGGCGGTCAACAACAGCAACGTGGGGCTCTGGTACACGGGCATGTCGTTCGTGTTCTTCCTGTTCGCCGGCGTGCTGGCGCTGCTGATGCGGGTGCAGCTGGCGGTGCCGGACAACGATTTCGTCAGCGCCGAGATGTACAACCAGCTGTTCTCGCTGCACGGCTCGGCGATGATGTTCCTGTTCGCGGTGCCGATCTTCGAGGCGTTCTCGATGCTGGTGCTGCCGCAGCTGCTCGGCGCGCGCGACCTGCCGTTCCCGCGGCTGTCGGCGTTCGGCTTCTGGTGTTTCCTGATCGGCGGCGTGTTCGTCTGCGGTTCGATCTTCTTCAACGCCGCGCCGCAGGGTGGCTGGTTCATGTACCCGCCGCTGACCACGAGCTACCAGGAGGGCTACGGCGCCGACATCTGGCTGCTGGGCCTGAGCTTCATCGAGGTCGCGTCGATTGCCGCCGCGGTCGAACTGATCACGGGCACGCTGAAGACCCGGCCACCGGGCATGCGGATCAACCTGATGCCGTTGTACGCCTGGTACATCCTGGTGGTGGCGGCGATGATCCTGTTCGCATTCCCGCCGCTGATCGCCGGCGACCTGATGTTCGAGCTGCAGCGCGCGCTCGACTGGCCGTTCTTCGATCCCGCGCGCGGCGGCGACCCGCTGTTGTGGCAGCACCTGTTCTGGATCTTCGGCCACCCCGAGGTCTACATCATCTTCCTGCCGGCCATCGCGCTGGTGGCGATGATCGTGCCGACCTTCGCCCGTCGGCCGATCTTCGGCTACAGCTGGATCGTGCTGGCGGCGGTCGGCACCGGCTTCCTCAGCTTCGGGCTGTGGGTCCACCACATGTTCACCACCGGGCTGCCGAACATCTCGCTGGCGTTCTTCTCGGCGGCCTCGCAGGCGGTGGCGCTGCCGACGGGCGTGCAGATCTTCGCGTTGCTGGCGACGGTCCTGATGGGACGGCTGGTGCGGTCGGTGCCGATGCTGTTCGTGCTCGGCGCGCTGGTGATCTTCGTGCTCGGCGGGCTGACCGGGGTGATGGTCGCGATGGCGCCGTTCGACTTCCAGGCCCACGACACCTACTTCATCGTCGCCCACCTGCATTACGTGCTGATCGGCGGCATGGTGTTCCCGGTGGTGGCCGGGGTGTACTACTACTTCCCGCTCGCGGTCGGAAAAAAGCTGTCGGACCAGCTCGGCAAGCTCGCCTTCTGGCTGATGTTCGCCGGATTCAACATCGCCTTCCTGCCGATGCACCTGACTGGCCTGGTCGGGATGCCGCGACGGGTGTTCACCTATTCCGGCGCGCATCCGTTTGAACTGCTCAACCTGGTGTCGACGGTCGGTGCGTTCGTGCTCGCCGCCGGCTTCGCGCTCATCGTGGTGGACGCGCTGTGGCTGGTGCGGCGGCGGCCGCGGTCGCCACGCGACCCGTGGCAGGCCGGCACGCTGGAGTGGCTCGCGGAAATGCCATCGAAGCCGTGGGGCGTGCGCTCGATCCCGGTGGTCGAGACGCGCTATCCGTTGTGGGACCAGCCGAACCTGATGCGCGACGTCGATGCGGGCCGCTTCTACCTGGCCGACGCGCCCGAAGGCCGGCGCGAGACGCTCGTGACCTCGCCGGTCGACGCGGTGCCCGAGCAGTGCCTGCGCGTGCCCGGCCCGACCTTCATGACGCTGTGGGCGGCGCTGTTCACCGGTGGTGCGTTCATCCTGCCGGTGTTCAAGCTCTACGCCGCCGCGGCCGTGAGCGGCGTGCTGGCGGTCGTGGCAATCATCGTCTGGGTGTGGACCGGCACCGCGATCCGCCCCGAAAAGCCGGCCAAGGATGTCGGCGGCGGCCTGACGTTGCCGCTGTATGCCTCCGGCCAGGTGTCGGTCGGCTGGTGGGGCATGTTCATCACGATGATCGGCGACATGACCGCGTTCGCCAGCCTGGTGTTCGGGTACTTCTTCTTCTGGACGATCCACGACGACTTCCCGCCCGCGGCGAGCAGCGGCCCGGGGCTGCTGTGGCCATCGGTCGCGCTGGCACTCGGCCTTGCCGCGTGGGCGGC
>NZ_JBJXHK010000104.1:0-966 GCF_046638635.1 Lysobacter zhanggongensis | reverse complement strand
CGGGCCGGCGGCGCCTCGATCGCCGCGACGCTGCTCGGCGCCGCGCTCGCACTGGGCTGCGTATACGCGCTGCTGGCCGGGCCACGCGCGCACGCGATGGACCCGACCCGCCACGCGTACGAAGCGACGGTCTGGCTGCTGACCGGCTGGACCGTGGCCCACGTGCTCGTCGGGACACTGATGCAGCTGTACTGCGTCGCGCGCCGCGTGACCGGCCGGATGGACGCGGTACACGACATCGACATCCACAACGTCACGCTGTTCTGGCATTTCGTCGCGATCACGGTCGTGGTGACGGTCGCGACGATCGCCGGATTCCCGCTGGTGGCCTGAGCCGATGACCGATTCCCCCCGCCCCCGCGCAGACGCACGCGAACACTGCACCCACGATGGGCGCGGGCACGCCGCATTGCCGGAGCGCCGCGCCAGCCTGTGGCTGCTCACCGCGGGGCCCACCGTGTGGGCGCTGCACTTCCTGGCCTGCTACGTGACGGCCGCGATCTGGTGTGCCAAGGCGGGGAGCACCGGCGCGCCGCTCGGTGACGCGCGCACCGCGCTGTGGGCCTACACCGCGGGGGCGCTGGTGGCGATCACCTGGTTCGGCGCGCGCGGCCTGCGTGGCCATCGCCTCGGCGACGCCACCCTGCCGCACGACGACGACACCCCCGGCGACCGCCACCGTTTCCTCGGCTTCGCCACGCTGCTGCTGTGCGGCCTGAGCTTCGTCGCGGTGGTGTATGTGGCGCTCGCCGTGGCCGTGATCGGGACCTGCCGCTGATGGCCGCCGTCCACCCTGCCGACCGTTGGGGCAACGCTTGGCTGGCAGGCGGGCTGCTCGTGCTCGCGGCCACTTGGCTTGGCCCGCTGCCGGGCTTGTCACGCGGCGCGTTCGCCGCGCACATGCTCATGCACATGGGTGTGGTCGCGGTGGCGGCGCCGATGATCGCCGTCGGGCTGGCGGGCGGC
>NZ_JBJXHK010000103.1:0-6293 GCF_046638635.1 Lysobacter zhanggongensis | reverse complement strand
GCGAGCCCGCCGGCGGCCACCGCCGCGGTGCTGGGCAGCGCGGTCGCGACCGGCGGCGCCAAGACCCTGGGCAAGATCCTGTTGGGTTCGGCCGGCAGCATCGGCTTGGCCCTGGTCGCGGGCTTTGCCGGCATCTACCTGGGGCTGCGCGCGCAGCTCAAGCGCTCGATCGACGAGGCCGAGCGCGTCGCGCTGATCCGCAGCGCGGTGATCTCGGGCCTGGCCTCGGTGGCCTTCGTCGTGTCGCTGCTGTTGATCGCATGGCTCGACGACGGCTGGCTGCTGCCGGTCGCCGCGACCGCGGTGTTCATGGGTGTCGTCTTCCACCAGGCAATGGTGGTCCAGCCACGCATCCTTGCCCGCCGGCACGCGCTGGAGGCGATGCAGGACCCGCTGGGTGCGGCACGCCGCCGGCGGCGCGAACGGTGGACCTGCCGGATCGGCGCCGTCACCGGCCTGGTGTTCGGCCTGGGTGGACTGCTGGTCGGGCTGGTCTCGTCGGGGCGCCTGTGAGCCGGATGCTGCTCGTTTACTGGTTCCGTCGCTGCGGCCGGGTTCTGGTCATCGTGGCGCTGGTACTGGCCGCCGTGCAGTGGCTGCGCGACGGTGCGGTGGACTGGGTGGAGGTGCTCTTCTGGAGCGCCCTGCCCGCGGTCCTGTCCGCTTCGATCAACACCTGGTGGGCGCGCACGCGCGGCTGCGGGCTGCCCCGGCGCGACGACTGAAACTAAAAACCCGCGCAGCGTGTGCTGCGCGGGTCGCGGCTTCAGACAAGCGGCTCTCAGCGGCGCCGCGGATGCGCCAGGTCGGCACGCACCAGGAAGCCGTCCCGGTCCTCGTCCATGAAGGCGAAATGCGCGGCCATGCGCGGCATCTTCGACTCGACCTCGGCCCGGCTGAGCTTGCCGTCGCCATCACTGTCGGCTTCGTTGAAGCGCTGGTCCATGCGGGCACGGTGCATGGCTGCCCGTTCGGTACGCATGCGCTCGGCCGAAGCCATCAGCTCACTGCGAACGAGATAGCCGTCGCGGTTGGTATCGATGCCGTCGAAGCGCTCGGCGAAACGCTGGCTATCAGCCACCTCGAGCTTGCTGATGCGACCGTCGGCATCGGTGTCCAGCTTGAGCACGTGCTGCATGCCGCCGTGGCGCCCACCGCCGTGCCCGGCGCGGCGATGCTGCTTGCGGGGGTGCTCGCCGGCCTCGAGGCGACCATCGCCGTTGCGGTCCAGTGTGTCGAAGCGTTCGGCCAGGCGCGGCATCTTGGCGGCCTCGGCGCGATCGATCGCACCATCGCCGTTTGCATCGAGCTGGAGCATGCGGTGGCCGCGCTTGCCGGCATCGGCAGCCTGCACGGTGTCGGCCTGCGGCGCGGCGATGGCGGCGCCCATCAGCAGGGTGGCCGCGATGGCGGCAGTCAGGTAGGTGTAGCGGTTCATCGACGATCTCCAGGCCGACGCGGTGGGCGTCGTTGCGACATGGAACGCCCCGGGCGGGTGCGAGTTGACGCAGGCCGCGGTGTGTTCAGCGGGTGGACAGCGACGAGCCACGCGGCGCTATGCTCGCGCCATGGGCACCGACCCCCGCCAGGACGCCGACGACCTCCGCCTGTTCCACACCGGCGAGCACCCATGCGGTTACTGGCCCGACCGGCTGGCACGCGACCTGGTGCTGGACCCGCGCGACCCGCGCCTGCCCCACTGGTACCCGCTCGCACTGGGCTGGGGCTTCCGCCGCTCCGGCGACATCGTCTACCGCCCGCATTGCCACGGGTGCCGCGCCTGCGTTGCGGTGCGCATTCCGGTGGCGCGGTTCCGGCCCGACCGCAGCCAGCGCCGCTGCCTGGCGCGCAATGCCGATGTCGACACCCGGGTGCTGCCCGCCGAGCGCACCGACGAACAACTGGCGCTGTACCGGCGCTACCTGGCCGCACGCCACCCGGGCGGCGGCATGGATGGCCACGGCGCGCGCGAGTTCGAGCAGTTCCTGATCGGACGCTGGAGCGAGGGTCGCTTCCTCGAATTGCGCGAACGCGCCACGCATCGGTTGCTGGCGGTCGCGGTGACCGACCTCACCGACGACGCGATGTCGGCGGTCTACACGTTCTACGAGCCCGACATGGCGGCCCGCGGACTGGGCACGCTCGCGATCCTGCAGCAGCTGGAATGGGCCCGTCGGGAAGGCCGGCAGCACCTGTACCTGGGCTACTGGATCGGCGGGCACCGCAAGATGGAATACAAGCGCCGGTTCCATCCCCTTGAAGCATTCGACGGCCGACAATGGCGCGACCTCGACGACGGAATCCCGGCATGACGCACCACCCCGGCCGCATGGCGCAAACCTCCCCCGCTTCCTTGCGCCCATGGCGGGCACTGGCCTGCCTGCTCGCGGCGGTCGCGCTTGCCGGCTGCGTCCGGGTCGCGATCCACGGAAACCCGGACCACATGACCAATGCCGCACGCCCGCCACTGCGGGTCGCCACCTACAACACCTCGCTGTACGACGAAGCTGCCGGCGGCCTGGTTGAGCGCCTGCGTGCAGGCGACGCCGACGCGCGCAAGATCGCGGCGGTGCTGCAGCGGGTGCGGCCGGACATCGTGCTGCTCAACGAGTTCGACCACGATGCCGGCGGCGTCGCGGCCGACCTGTTCCAGCGTGACTACCTCGACGTGGCCCAGCCCGGTGGAGGCGATCCCCTCCACTACCCGTACCGCTACCTCGCCCCGGTCAACACCGGCGTACCGAGCGGTTTGGATCTCGACGGCGATGGCAACGTCGGCGGCGAGCACCGCGCCCGCGGCAACGACGCGTGGGGCTACGGGCTGCATCCCGGCCAGTACGGCATGCTGGTCCTGTCGCGCCATCCCATCGACGCCACGCAGGTCCGCACCTTCCAGCACTTCCGCTGGAGCGCGCTACCCGATGCACGGCAGCCGCGCGACCCGGCGACGGGGGACACCTGGTACCCGCCATCGGTATGGGCTCAACTGCGGCTGTCGTCGAAGTCGCACTGGGACGTGCCGGTCCGCACTCCCGCCGGCGTCATCCACCTGTTGGCCGCCCATCCCACCCCGCCCGTCTTCGACGGTCCCGAGAACCGCAACGGCCTGCGCAATCACGACGAGATCCGGCTGTGGGCCGAGTACATCACCCCGCGCCCGGCACCGTGGTTGTGCGACGACCAGGGGCGCTGCGGCGGCCTGCCCGGCGACGCCCGCTTCGTGATCGCCGGCGACTACAACGCCGACCCATTCGACGGCGACGGCGTCCCGGGCGCAATCGCCCAGCTGCTGCACCACCCACGCGTCGATGCCGCATTCGTCCCGCGCAGCCAGGGCGCCGTCGAGCGCGCCGCGCAGCGCGGCTTCGACCGCAGGGGTGACGTCGCCGCCCACACCGGCGACTTCGGCCCCAGGTCCGGCACCCTGCGCCTCGACTACGTGTTGCCGTCCGACAACCTCAAGGTGGTCGACGGCGGCGTGTTCTGGCCCGCCGGCGACACGCCCGGCGCCACGATCATCGACGCCAGCGACCATCACCTGGTCTGGCTGGACCTCCAGCCCTGACGCGACCGGGAAGACGGGTGGAGGCTACGCGGAGGGCGCCTGGCGGGTAGGCCGGCCAGTCGCTCTCCGATAATCGCTTGGTGTCCGGCCCACCCGCCAGGCGCCGCGAGACTCCGCAGACCTTGGCGTGGCCCTCCCTGCAGGCGCCGGCGCCGTCCCACTGCGGGTACGCGGGGTCATCGCAACCAAGCGAGTATCGGGGAGCGACTTGCGATGACCCCGCGTACCCGCCCCCCAAATCTCCCCGCTACGGCTTCTGGCCAGCGCTCCCGTCCGCCGCTTCGCCAGCCTCACCTTCAACCACACCTTCGCCCTCGCCCCCAGCAGCCGAAGAAGCATCACCCGAAGGCTCCACCTCCACCTGCGCCCCGTTCCCCGGCTCTCCCGCCAACGACTGCACCGTCTCCACCGCGATCCGCGGCCCGAACCCGAATGCCTCGTCGCTGCGCGCCGAAACCACCATCCGCACCATGTTGGTCGGCACCATCAGCTCCAGCGAGATCGCCTCGCCCTTCGTCGTGCGGCCGTCCAGCGTCATCTCGACCAGCGCACCGCCCGTGTCGATCTCGCGGCACACCACGTGCGCCCCCGCCTTCCCCTCCTGCAGGTAAGGCTTGATCGCATCGCCCAGCGCTTCCAGCGCCTGCGGGAAAAAGAAGACCGCGTAACCGTTCTTGTCGTTCATCAGCACTCCAGAGTGGCGTCGCGCGCTCAGCGCAACTCGATACGCAACGCAGCAGCGGCCCGACAGGCCTTCGCGCGCGCGTCGGTGACATCGTCGCCGACCGCCAGGCTCACCGCGACCCGGCGCTGGCCCTCGACCCGCGGCTTGCCGAACAGGCGCAGCTGGGTGTCGGGCTCCACCAGCGCCCTGTCGACGCCGGAAAACACCGGTACCCCGTGCCCTTCGGCCAGCACCGCACACGATGCCGACGGCCCGCGCGAGCGGATCACCGGGATCGGCAGGCCCAGGATCGCCCGCGCGTGCAGCGCGAACTCGCTCAGGTCCTGCCCGGCCAGTGTGACCAGCCCGGTGTCATGTGGACGTGGCGACACCTCGCTGAACCAGACTTCGTCGCCACGGACAAAAAACTCCATCCCGAACACGCCCCAACCGCCCAGGTCATCGGCCACCGCGCGGGCGATCGCCTGTGCGCGCTCCAGCGCGAGCGGGGACATCGGCTGCGGCTGCCAGCTCTCGCGGTAGTCGCCGTCCCGCTGGGTGTGGCCAATCGGCTCGCAGAAGGTGGTGCCGCCGGCGTGACGCACCGTCAGCAGGGTGATCTCGTAGTCGAAGTCGACGAACCCCTCGACGATGACCCGGCCGGCGCCAGCCCGGCCACCCGATTGCGCGTACGCCCAGGCCGTGTCGATATCCGCCGCGGTCCGCACCAGCGACTGGCCCTTCCCCGACGACGACATGACCGGTTTGACCACGCACGGCAGCCCGATCCGCTCGATGGCCGCGCGGTAGTCCTCCGCCGTGTCGACGAAGTCGTACGGCGAGGTGGGCAGCCCGAGCGTCTCCGCCGCGAGCCGGCGGATGCCTTCGCGGTCCATCGTCAGCCGCGCGGCGCGCGCGGTCGGGATGACCCGCGTGCCGCGGCCGACTTTGGCGAACTCGCGCTCCAGTTCGACCAGGGTCGCGGTATGGATCGCCTCGATCTCCGGGACGATCAGGTCCGGACGCTCCGCATCGACCAGCGCGCGCACCGCGGCGCCGTCGAGCATGTCCAGCACGTGGCTGCGGTGCGCGACCTGCATGGCGGGCGCATCGGCGTAGCGGTCGGCGGCGACCACTTCAACGCCGAACCGCTGCAGCTCGATCGCGACCTCCTTGCCCAGTTCGCCCGAGCCGAGCAGCAGGACGCGGAACGCGTGGGGGGACAGGGGCGTGCCGAGTGTGACCATGCGGATTCCAGTAGCGATGGCGGGACAGGATGCGCCGGCTGCGGCGCGCTGGCCGCAAGTCTAACGGTGGCGCGCACCGGCACCCGCCGGCTTCCGGCCGTGCGCGGCACCGTGCGATCCTTCGCCGATGCCTTCCCGTCCCCATTGGCCGCCTCGCGCGGGCGCCCTCGCCGCCGTCCTGTTCGCCATCGCCCTGGCCGGGTGTGGTGCCGGCGACGATGGCAATCGCGCGGCCGCGCCAACGGGCCAGGCGCGCGAGGCTCCGGGCGGGGAACTCACGGGCGTGATGCTCGACATGCAGCTCAACGAGGTCAGCGGCCTTACCGCCTCGCACCTGCACGACGACGTGCTGTGGTTGCACGACGACGGCGACAACCCGCCACGGCTGTTCGCGGTCGACACCCGCGGCAGCCGGCTGGCGACGTTCGGCGTCGAAGGCGTGACCAAGACCGATTGGGAAGACATCGCCGGATTCGAGCTCGACGGCACCCGCTACCTGCTGATCGCCGATGTCGGCGACAACGGCGGGCTGCGCCGCACCCTGCAGCTGCACGTGGTGGAGGAACCGACCGTGCTGCGCAACGCGCGCCTGGAGCCGGCGTGGTCGATCGCGTTCCGCTGGCCCGACGGCCCGCGCGATTGCGAGGCGGTAACGGTCGACCCCGTCCGCGGCGAGGTGCTGCTGGTCTCCAAGAAACGCGAGCCGCCCGAACTGTTCTCGCTGCCGCTCCGCCCGCCCGCGAAGGAACTGCTCACCGCGCAGCGGATCGGCACGCTCGCCGGCGTCCCCACGCCCGACGCCGAGCGCGCGGCGGCC
>NZ_JBJXHK010000102.1:0-6386 GCF_046638635.1 Lysobacter zhanggongensis | reverse complement strand
GTGCCGGGCGCTCGCTGCGATCACCGCCGCGGTAGCCGCCACCGCCGGCGCCGCCACCCTCGCCCCCGCCGCCGAGCATCTGCATCTCGTCGGCGACGATGTCGGTGAAGTATTTCTCGACGCCGTCCTGCCCGGTGAACTTGTCGTAGCGGATCGAGCCTTCGATATAGACCTGCCGGCCCTTCTTCAGGTACTCGCCGGCGATCTCGCCGAGCTTGCCGAACAGCTTGACCCGGTGCCACTCGGTGCGCTCCTGGGTATTGCCGTCGCGGTCCTTGCGCACGCTGGTGGTGGCCAGGCTGAGCGTGGTCACGGCCATGCCGCCCTGGGTGTACTTGGTCTCGGGATCGTTGCCGAGGTTGCCGACGAGGATCACCTTGTTTACGCCACGTGCCATGAATTCGGTCCTGTCGTGTCGAGGAAGTCGCCGCAGCGCGGCGAGCGGCAGGCCAGTATACCCACCCCGTCGAGGCCACCGGACCAGGAATCCACCCCGGCGTCGGGTCGGAATCCAGCCAGTCCCGGTGGCCGCTTCGAGCAAGGCCGCGCCCCCGGCCAACCACCTATAATCCCGGGTCCACCGGCCCGGGTCACTCCATGCACGCCAGCACCACGCCCCGCAGCGGCTACAGCCTGTCCGACATCCAGTCGCTGGCGCGGGCCGACATGGACGCGGTCGACGGACTGATCCGTCGGCGCCTCGCCTCCGACGTGGTGCTGATCAACCAGGTGGCCGAGTACATCATCGGCGCCGGCGGAAAGCGCCTGCGCCCGATGCTCCTGTTGCTTGCCGCGGGCGCGCTGGGACACCGCGGACCCGACGCCCACCAGCTGGCCGCGGTGGTCGAGTTCATCCACACCTCGACCCTGCTGCACGACGACGTGGTCGACGAGTCCGACCTGCGCCGCGGGCGTAGCACTGCCAATGCCGTCTGGGGCAACGCCACCAGCGTGCTGGTGGGCGACTTCCTGTATTCGCGCAGCTTCCAGCTGATGGTCGAGCTCGACAGCATGCCGGTTCAACGGCTGTTGGCCGACACCACCAACCGGATCGCCGAAGGCGAGGTGTTGCAGCTGTTGCACGTGCGCAATCCCGACACGGACGAGGCGGCCTACCTGCGCGTGATCGAGCGCAAGACGGCCGTGCTGTTCGCCGCCGCGACCCGGCTGGGCGCGATGCTGGCGGGTGCCGACGAGGCCACCGCCCAGCGCCTGCACGACTACGGCCTCAACCTCGGCTACGCGTTCCAGATCGCCGACGACGTGCTCGACTACGCCTCCGACGCGCAAACGCTGGGCAAGAACCTCGGCGACGACCTTGCCGAGGGCAAGGCGACGCTGCCGCTGATCCACGCGATTCGCCACGCCGACCCGGCCACCGCCGGGCGGTTGCGCCACGCGATCGAGACCGGCGACACCGCCGCCCTACCCGCTGTCATCGAAGCGATCCACGCCACCGGCGGGCTCGACTACAGCCGCCGCCGCGCGCTCGACTACGCGCAACGCGCCGGGACCGCACTGGACGGCCTGGCTGACAATGACTACGTGGCCGCCCTGCGCGGGCTGTCCGCCTATGCGGTCAGCCGCGACCACTGACCCGGACCCGGTGCCACCCTCCTACTCTGCCGCGAACCGCTCGCGCAGGAAGTCGTGGGTCATCTCGAACGCGCGCGTGGCCGCCCGTTCGTTGTAGACGCAGCCCGGCGGGTTGTTCGCGTCCGCCTCGGCAAAGCAGTGCACCGCGCCACTGAAGTTGACGAACTGCCAATCGGCGCCCGCGGCGTCCATCTCCCGCTCGAAGCCCGCAATATCCTCGTCGGTGACGCCGCGGTCATCGGCACCATTGAGCACGAGGATGGATGTGCGCACCGCGTCGTCCTTGGCCGGCAACGGGGTCGACAGGGCGCCGTGCAGGCTCACCACGCCGGCGACCTCGCTCCCGTCTCGGGCGAGTTCGAGCACCGCCGTTCCGCCAAAACAGAATCCCAACGCAGCGATCCGCTCGGCGTCGACCGGCGCCTCGTCCGCCTGCGCCGCAAGCACCTCGACCGCCTTGGCCACACGGGCACGCAGCATGCGGCGGTCCTCCCTCAGCGCACCCGACACCTGGCCGGCGGCTTCGCGATCCTTCGGCCGCACGTCCTTGCCATAGACATCGGCGACGAGGACAACGTAATCGTCGCCAGCCAGCTGCTTGGCCTTCTCGACGGCCGACGGCGTGACCCCCATCCAGTTGGGCACCATCACCACGCCGGGACGCGAAATCGCGTTGGCGTCGTCGTGGACCAGGACGCCACTGAAGGTGGTGTCGCCGATGGACCATTCGACCGGCTCGGCCCGCATTTCCGCAAACACGGGCGTGGCCAGGAGGGCGAGCGGGAGAGCACAGGCAAGGCGAAGCGGTCGCATGGCGAAACTCCTCGGGTGGGCTGCGCCGAGGGTAGCGCCATCGACACGCGGGTGCGGTGAGCGCCGGTTACGCCACGCCGAGACCGGGAATGGCGCTGATGGCGTCGGGGTCGAACCCGGCCAGCGCGGCGAAATGCCGACCGCGCTCCACGTAGTCGCGGTATGGCCCGAAACTGGGCGCGCCGGGCGACAGGAGCACCACGCCTTCGCCCGCCAGCGCCGCTTCAGCCTGCCGCACGGCGTCAGCGAGATCACCGGCTGCGGCCAGCCCGAACGCACCCCGCGACGCCGGTAGCGCGAGCAGCTCGTTGATCCGCGGCCCATTGGCGCCCATCGTGATGATCGCGGCCGGTGGACGGTGCGCGACAGCCTCCGCGAAAGCGGACCAGTCGACCCCCCGGTCGTGCCCCCCGACCAGCAGCGCGATACGCCGGGCGCCGAAACACTCGAGCGCGGCCAGGCTCGCGTGCGGCGTGGTGCTGATCGAGTCGTTGACGTAGGTGACCGCACCCCGGGTCCCGAGTACCTGCAACCGGTGGGGCAGCGGCCGGAAGCCGGCGGCGTGGGTTGCAAGCGCTGTCGCATCCAGTCCCAGCGCCTCGAGCGCGGCGAGTACCGCGCACAGGTTGCCGCGGTTGTGGCGACCAGGCAGCGGCAGCGGCAATGTGTCCATGACGAAGGTATCGCCGCGGTAGAGGTCGTCGCCGCGGAGGTGCCAACCGTCTTCGCGACCGAACCAGCGCACCTCGCTGCCGGGCAATGGCAGCGCCAACAACTGCGGATCGGCCGCATTGAGCACCGCCACCCGCGGGCGCGCCTCGGTCAGCAGTTTCAACTTGTCCTCGATGTAGCGCGCCTGCGAGCCGTGCCAGTCCAGATGCTCCGGGAACAGGTTGAGCACCACGGCGACCTCCGGCCGCCCTCCCCCGGCGGCGACGTCGCCGGTCTGGTAGCTCGACAGTTCGACCGCCCAGTAGTCCGGTGGCTGCGGCGGGTCCAGCAACTCTAGCAGCGGCAGGCCGATGTTCCCCGCCAGCGCGGTGCGGTGGCCACCGGCGCGCAGCAGGTGGGCCAGCAACGCGGTCGTGGTGCTCTTGCCCTTGGTACCGGTGACGCAAACCGTGTGGGCGACCACGCCGTCGCTGCCGGCGCGCTCGCCGAACCACAGCGCGGTTCCGCCGATGAAGCGCGTGCCGCGGGCCATCGCAGCGCTCGCCGCCTCGCCGTACGGGCTGATGCCCGGCGACTTCACAACGACATCGAATCCGCCGAGCTGCTCGGCGCTCGCGTCGGTCATGACCTGGAGGTGCGTATCGCCCAGGCCGCGGGCGTCGTCGGCCTCGGTACCGCTGCAGAACAGTGTCAGGGGCAGATCGGGCAGACGGCTGCGGATCGCGCGATGGGCGGCCCGGCCTTCGCGGCCCCACCCCCATAGCGCAACGCGCTGTCCCTCAAGCTGCGAGATGCGCACGCAGGCGTTCCCAGAGCGCGGGGGGAATGCGTTGCTCGTCATCGATCCGCAGCAGCGGTTCGATCCGCAGGTCGCCGTCGCCCAGTTGCGGGCGGATCTCGCGGATGAACCGCTCGACCAGTGCGTCCTCGCGCCATTCCGGGCGCGCGGCGAGCGCGGCCATGGCCGCACGGGATTCGCGGCCTTCACCGACGCACTCGAACGGCTTGTGGTCGCGGTATTCCAGCAACGCGTCGTAGCCGGCCGTCTGCGCCGGGTCATCGAGCAGGTTGCGGCCGAAAATGCCGACCAGCCGCGGCTTGCTCATGAACGGCGCAAGCGCGAGGAACACGAAGTGGCACTTGGGGCAGACCCCGCACCAGCGGCTGACCGGGCGCTCGCCGAGGATGTGGAAGTTGCGGTTGCAACTGGAGAAGTGCGCGTCGTACCGGTCGGAACGGCTGAACTGCCGCGCCACCGCGAGCTCGCTCAAGGGGCGCAGCAGCGAGTAGTAGTGCAGGTCCGCCGCGATGCTCGACTGCACATAACTGCCGAACGCCTGCTCGAACGCCCAGCCCTTCGACCACTGGTGGTTCACTTCGCCCGTCCCCTCGATCAGGCTGCCGTAGCTGGCGGAGCGCTCGTTGGAGAACACCACCTGGTCAACGCCCTGCAGCAGCGCCGCCAGCACCAGGATCGCCGAGTTGACTGCCGTGACCGGGATGTGGCCGTTCCAGGCGCCTTCCCGGTTGTAGTCGAACAGTTGTGGCGCCAGCGCGCGGCCGATGTTGAGCGTGGGCAGCCCGGTGCGCTCGGCGCAGGCGCGGATCAGCTGCGAGCCGCCGATCCAGCTGACGGTCTGCTCCACACCCAGCGCACGCAGCGCTTCGATGCTGACCAGCGAATCCTTGCCGCCTCCGATCGCCACCAGCGCGTGGTTGCGCAGGCCGAGCGCCGGCGCCGGCCCACCCGGCGGCTCGCCGTGCGGAAACGCGATGCGCCCGTGCAGATCCAGGCCATTGCGGTAGGCGAACTCGCCCAATCCGTTGAGGTAGACCAACTCCAGCAGCGCGGCGGTGTCGGCATCGATCGCATACGAGTCGATGCGGATCCGCGCGGGTACCGCCGCCTTGTAATAGCTGACACCGGCGACCAGGTGCAGCAGCCGCAGCGCGCGTTCGACTGCAACGGCACGGTCGCCGTCCAGCGCGAACGGCGCACCGGGGACGGTGACCGTCTCAACCAGCTCGGGACCTTCGTCGAAGGCGTAGACCAGTTCCGCCACGCCGGTCGCGGCGTCCAACCCACAGCGCACGAAGCGGAAGGACTGGATCGCGTCGCGCTGGAACTTCCACTCACTCATTCGATGCCGCCTTCATCAAGGATGTCCTCTGCCGGCAGCGCCCGCAGGTTGTAGGTGTTGGCCATGACCATGCCGTATGCACCCGTGTCGGCGACCAGCAACACGTCGCCCTCGGCGGTGGCGGCCGGCAGCGGGCGCCCGTGGCCAAGTACGTCGCCGCTCTCGCAGATCGGGCCGACCACGTCGAACTCCGTGAGCTCCGTGTCATCCAGCCGGTCGAGGTTGTGGATGCCGTGGTAGGCGTCGTAGACCGACGGCCGCATCAGGGCATTCATACCGGCGTCCGCACCGACGCGGCGCACGCCGTCCTTCTCGACCACCTGCGTGACCGACAGCAACAGCACGCCCGCTTCGGCAACCAGGTAGCGCCCCGGCTCGACCACCAGGCGGTAGCGCGGGTAGCTCGCCTTGATCTCGTCGAGACCTGCCCGCCACAGCGCGACGTCGAACAGCGGCGACTCGGGCGCGTACGGCACCGGCAGGCCACCGCCGATGTCGATCGTCTCCACTGTCCCGATCATGTCGGCCAGCCCCGCCAGGTGCGCGTAGACGCCGTGCCAGTGGCCGGCGTCGTCGATGCCGCTGCCCAGGTGCGCATGCAGGCCGCTGATGCGCAGGTCGATGTCGCGAGCCGCATCGAGGAACGCATCGACTTTCGCCAGCGGCAGGCCGAACTTAGCCGCGACGCCACCTGTCTTGACCTTGGCGTGGTGGCCCTCGCCGTGGCCGAGGTCCAGGCGCAGCCACGCGGTGCGGCCGCGGAAGACCTCCGGCCAGCGGCGCAGCGCCTCGATGTTGTCGATGGTGACGGTGACGCCGTGGTCGAACGCCGCCTCGTACTCGCGGCGCGGCGCAAAGCTCGGGGTGAACAGCACGTTGCGCGGAGAAAGCCCCGGCACGTGCGCGAACACGTGCTCGATCTCGCCCAGCGATACGCACTCCAGCCCGAAGCCCTCGGCGGCGATCGCGCGCAGGATCGCCGGGTGCGGGTTGGCCTTGATCGCGAAGTAGCACTGGTCGACCGCCGCGGTGCCGGTCAGCATCCGTGCGTGATCCCGCACGGTGGCCAGGTCATAGACATAGCGCGGTGTGCCGACGGCGGCGCGCGCCAGCAGCTGGTCGCGCCGGTCCAGCCACCACGACGCGGGGCGCTGCGGCCGCCCG
>NZ_JBJXHK010000101.1:0-6472 GCF_046638635.1 Lysobacter zhanggongensis | reverse complement strand
GTCGGCGCCGTCGGGCGCGCCCGGGGTTGCGGCGTCACCCGTGCCGGCGCCGCAACCGCACAGCAGCGCGAGCAGGCAGGCGGGAACCAGCGTATGCCGCCGTGGCGCGGCGGACGCGGGACGGCGGTGGTGTCGAACGGGCATGGCGCACCTCAGGACAGGGCCTTGGACGCCTCGAACGGTAGCGGGCGGGCCCCGGAACTGACAATGCGCGGCTCGACCGCGGTCAGCAGCTCCTTGGTGCCGTCGATCACGACGAGGATGTTGCCGGCTTCGATTTCGTCATGGAACTTGCGGCGGATCGGGTCGGGCAGCGAGGACCCCATGAGCGCCGACGCCCATGAGCCGACCGCGGCACCGGCGATCGTGGCTGCGGCCGCGCCAGCGAGGGTGATCCCCAGCGGCGGGATCGCTATCGCGACGAGACCGGCGAGCAGGCCGGCACCGGCGCCATAGCCGGCGCCGCGCACGGCGGCCGGCAGCATGTCGGTATCGGCTTCCTTGCGGTCGTCGGGGATACCGTCCATCTCAACGTCCGAGCGTGCCACCAGCAGGATGTCCTCGTCTGGCACGCCGGCGTCGCGCGCGGCGCGGATCGCCGCTTCGGCGGCAGGCAGGTCGGGGGTGGTGAACACGTGTCGCAGCTTCATCGGTCGGTCCCGTCGATCCGTGGGCGGGGCGTGGCGGCTCCCAAGGGGGCTGGCCACGGCAGCAGGCATCGACCCCAGTCTCCGCCGCGACGGTGACCCGGACGTGATGAATCCGGTGCCCGGCCGACCGCCGCTCCGCGGCCCGGCGAGACCGGTACGTCGCGGTATTGCGCCCCGCGCTTTTCGTGAAGGTTGTGTTGGCGTTCAGCCGGGAGTTACTCCACACCAGCCCCGCAGGTCGGCGCCGCGGACGTCGCGTCCCGACGCCTGCCATGGCCCGCCGCACCGGAGGTTAAGCCAACGTTGGGCTAACGATCAGCGGCCGGTCATCGTTCAGCGCCATCGCCACACCGTGCAACCGCGGCACAGCACTCCATTCGACAAGCCGCGGGTGCCCGGACGCTGGCCGGGCACACCCATCCATTCCGGCGGACCCGCCGCCGGATATTGCGGACATCCCCATTCCGCACATCCCCCAGGAGCTCCCATGAAGCACACCTTCCGTATTTCCTTCCTTTCCGCACTGGTCGTCGCGCTGGTGGCGCCGGCCGCCTTAGCGCAGGACGCCGTCACCGAAGCCGCGCCCGATCCGGCGGCACAGGCCGCGCCGGCCGAGAGCGCGGCGACGCAGAAGACCAGCTGGAACGATGTCGACGTCGACCAGGACGGCAAGCTCAGCCAGTCCGAAGCCGCCGTGGTGCCGGCGCTGGTGGCCGTGTTCGCCGAAGCCGACGCCGATGCGGACGGCGCGCTGACCCCGGACGAGTACCAGGCCTACGTGGCCAGGGTGCAGGGTGGGGCAGCCGCGGGCGCGGATACCGGCAGCGGCGGGTAAGCTGCGACTCCAGTCCCACCGGGGGCGGCCTTCGGGTCGCCCTCGTACGTCGTGGGTCGGGCTGCACGACGGTGCGACGCGGGCGTCCTTCATACTCGGCCGATGGATTCGATCGCGATGGTCGGCTTCGATGCCGACGACACCCTCTGGCGCAGCCAGGATTTCTTCGACGCCGCCCAGCTCGAGTTCGAGCGCATCCTGGGCCGTTACATCGACCTGGCCGATGCACGCGCGCACGAGCGCCTGTACGAGGTCGAAAGCCGCAACATCGCGGTGTTCGGCTATGGCGTCAAAGGCATGGTGCTGTCGATGATCGAGGCCGCCGTCGAGCTGACCGACGCGCGTATCGCGGCCACCGACCTGCACCGTATCGTCGGCCTCGGCAAGGACCTGCTGCGGCATCCGGTTGAACTGCTGCCGGGCGTGCGCGAAGCGGTCGAGGCGATCGCCGCCGACTTCGAGGTCGTGCTGATCACCAAGGGCGACCTGTTCCACCAGGAAGCGAAGGTCCGCGACTGCGGGCTGGCCGGCCTGTTCCGGCGCATCGAGATCGTCAGCGAGAAGGACCCGCCCACCTACGCGCGGCTGCTGGAGGAGTTCGACCTGCCGGCCCACCGCTTCGTGATGATCGGCAACTCGTTGCGTTCGGACATCGCACCGGTGCTGGCGCTTGGCGGTTGGGGCATCCACGTGCCGTACCACACCACCTGGGCGCACGAGACCGGGGTGGAGATCGCGCCCGACGAACCCCGCGTGCGCACTGTCGCCACCGCCGGGGAACTGCCTGCGGCGGTAGCGGCGCTGGCGCGGGCCGCGCGCTCGGGTGGGTTCCGGAACGATTGCTGAGCGTGAAGGCGATGTCGGCCAAATATTAAAAACCGGTTCACGGTTGCCCGGGCATGGTCGATCCGTGCCCGCCGCCGCGGGCGAACCCAGGAGTTGCCCATGGCCATCGCATCGACCCTTTCCCGCTGGCTCGCCCCGGTCGTCCTCGCTGCCGGTTTCGGCGTCCTCGCGATGGCGCCGGCCCCGGCCCAGGCGCAGAGCAGCCAGGACATCGCGCGCGTCATCGTCGACGTCGCCGATGTGATCTTCCGCAGCGGCCAGCCGTATTACCGGCACGGCAACTACGGCCACAACGATCGCCTGATCGTGGTGCGCGACCGGTACGGCCGCCCGACCTACTACCGCCAGGTCAATCGCGCCTATCGCCCGGGTCCGCCTTACGGCGTGGCGCACGGCTATTACCGCAACGGCCCCGGCAACACCCGGGTGAAGTGCAACAAGCACGGCAAGTGCAAGGTCCAGGGGCATTACTACGACGCCCGCTACGACCGCGATCGCCATGACCGCCGCGACCGCTACAGCCGTTACGACCGTTACAACCGCTACGACCGGTATGACCGCGACGATCGTCGCCGCCGCGACCGCTGGGACGATTGACCGCCAGCCGGTCGTAATCACCCGGGACGGCACCGCTTGCGCGGTGCCGTTTTCGTTGGTGCGCGGGGTGTCGCGCCGCGGCATGAACGGCGGCATCCGGATCAGGTAGCCTGCGGGCATCCACCATCGGGGAATCCCATGAACCTGCGCCTTGCTCCCTTCGCACTCGTCGCCGGCCTGCTGCTGGCCTGCACGTCCGCCCCTGCCGCGGCCGCCGGTTCCATCGACTGCGAACTGCGCTTCGACCTGTCCGGCTGGTCGGCGTTCTACAAGACCGGGAAGGGCAGCGGCACGGTGAGTTGCGACAACGGCCAGAGCATGGCGGTGCAGATCAGCACCAAGGGCGGCGGCCTGACATTCGGAAAGACCCGGATCGAGGACGGCCGCGGCGAGTTCTCCGGCATCAACAGCATCGACGACGTGCTGGGCACGTATGTCAGCGCCGAGGCGCACGCCAGCGCCGGCAAGTCGAGCAAGGCCCAGGTCATGACCAAGGGCGATGTCTCGCTGGCGCTGGCCGGCAAGGGCGAGGGCTGGAGCCTGGGCGTTGCTTTCGGCAAGTTCGTGATCACCCGCTGACCGGCATCGGCCGATTTCAGAACCCGTTCACCCCGGATGCGGAGGATCGGCACTCCCGGCCCGCAGGAGACACCCCATGAAATCGGCAACCCGCTTGCTCCGCACGCTTGGCCTGACCACGGCGCTTGCCGCGGCGGCAGGTCTGGGCACCGCTTCGGCCCAGACCGTCAACTGGGATCCGCGCACCGGCGACGTGTGGGTGGACACCTGGCTGGACGACATCAACCGGTACGGCGGCCGTTACCAGCAACCGTTCGTCGATGAGATGGTCCGCTACTACGGCGCGCCGCGGGATCTGGTGACCTCGCTGCTGCTGGAGCGCGACTGGGAACCGGGCGACGTGTACTACGCCTGCGCGATCGCCCAGGTGGTCGGCCGTCCGTGCCGTTACGTCGTCGACGAGTGGGAACGCGATGGCCGCGGTGAAGGCTGGGGCGCGCTTGCCCAGCGCATGGGCATCAAGCCTGGCTCGGCCGAGTTCCACCAGCTCAAGCGCGGCTTCGTGTCCAGCTATGACCGCTGGGGTCGCCCGATCCGGATCGACGACGACCTCTACGACGATTACCCCGAGCGAGCCCGCCTTATCCGCGAGGGTCGGGACGACCGGAACTGGCGCCGCGCCGATGATGACGACCGGGGCAACCGTGGCAATGCCGGCAACGCCGGTCGCGGCAACGACGGCAACGACGGCAACCGCGGCAACGCCAATGCCAACCGCGGAAATGGAAACGGAAACGCCAACGCCGGCAATGCCGACAAGGGCCGTGGCAACAGCGGCAAAGGCAACGGCAATGGCAACCGCGGCGACAACAAGGGTAACGCCGGCAACAATGGCAACGGCAACAAAGGCAATGCCGACAAGGGCCGCGGGAATAACGGCAACGGCAAGGGCAACGGGCGCGGCGGCTGATCCCCAACGCCGAAACCGGCCCGACCCGCCGTGGCCGGCCCGTACAATTGCGGCGATGCCCAGCACCGCCGTCATCGCTCCCGACCAGTTGCGCCTGTCCGTCGCCCCGATGATGGACTGGACCGACACCCACTGCCGGGTCTTCCACCGGTTGCTGGCGCCGCATGCGCGGCTGTACACCGAGATGGTGCACGCCAACGCCGTCATCCACGGCGATCGTGGGCGGCTGCTGGCGCTGGACCCGGTGGAGCACCCGGTCGCGCTGCAGCTGGGTGGTAGTGAACCGGAGCTGCTGGCCCGGGCCGCACGCATTGGCGCCGAGGCCGGGTTCGGCGAGATCAACCTCAATTGCGGCTGTCCGTCCGACCGGGTCCAGGCCGGGCGTTTCGGCGCCTGCCTGATGCGCGAGCCCACGCTGGTGGCGGCATCTGTCGCGGCCATGGTCGAAGCCTGCAACGTGCCGGTCACGGTCAAGTGCCGGCTCGGCGTGGACGACGACCACGACTACGGCGGCTTCCGTGCCTTCATCGATGAGGTCGCCGCGGCCGGCTGCCGGATGTTCGTGGTGCATGCACGCAACGCCTGGCTGCAGGGACTCAGCCCGAAGGAGAACCGCGAGGTCCCGCCGCTGCGCTACGACTGGGCCTACCGGCTCAAGCGCGAGCGCCCCGACCTGCAGGTGCTGGTCAATGGCGGCATCGCCACCGCCGAGGAGGCGACCGCGCACCTGCAGCACGTCGAGGGGGCGATGCTTGGCCGCGCGGCCTACCACACGCCCTACCTGCTGCACCGGCTCGACGTGGCGTGGTTCGGGGGCGAGCTGCGCAGCCGCGCCGAACTGCTGCGCGCGTTGCAACCCTACGTCGAGGCGCAGCTCGCGAGCGGGGTGTTCCTCAAGCACATCACCCGGCACCTGCTGGGGCTGTTTGCCGGCGAGCGCGGGGGTCGCGCGTTCCGCCAGGTGCTCAGCGAAGGTGCCCACCGGCCCGGAGCCGACTGGTCGCTGGTGGAGCGCGCCCTCGCAGTGACCGAGTCGTTCGCCGCGCCAACCGCTCCATCGCTTCCACAGGCTTCTGGATGATCACGCGCGATGTCGGGCAGTTCCTCGCCGCCGCGCGCCGTGCGCCGTTCGACTTCGGACCCGCCACCGNGCCCGGAGCCGACTGGTCGCTGGTGGAGCGCGCCCTCGCAGTGACCGAGTCGTTCGCCGCGCCAACCGCTCCATCGCTTCCACAGGCTTCTGGATGATCACGCGCGATGTCGGGCAGTTCCTCGCCGCCGCGCGCCGTGCGCCGTTCGACTTCGGACCCGCCACCGCGCGCGCGGCCTTCCTGGTAGCGCCGGACGGTTTCCGCCTGGCGGGCCAGTCGGCGGCCGACAACCACTACATGGCCGACGCCGGCGCCTTCGACGCCGCGCGCGCTTCGGCGCAGCACCGCGACCTCCACCGCGCCATCGCGCGGGTGCTGCCGGCGGTGTGCTTCGCCGGCGACCCCGAAACCCCGGATGCGCTGTTCCCCAACAACGTCTTCGCCACCACCGCGGGCCGCTACGTGGTCGGACGCATGCGCCACCCGGTGCGCCAGCGCGAGGCGACCCGCGCCGACATCCGCGGGTTCTTCGGTGGGGTGCTCGACTACGCCGAGATCGACCTGTCGACCCAGCCGCATCCGTGCGAGCTGACCGGCGCGCTGGTGATCGACCGCGCGCGCGGACTGGGGTTCGCCGGACTGTCGGAGCGGTGCGACGCGGAGGGCGCGCGCCTGATGCACGAGGCGCTCGGCCTGCGCGCGACGCTGGTGTTCGACCTCGCCGACGGCGAATACCACACCAACGTCGTGCTCGCGGTGCTGGCCGGTCGCGCGGCGATGGTCTGCCCGGGCGGACTCGCCGACCCGGCGGTGGTCGACGCGATCGCCGCGCTGTATGCGCCCCACGCAATCATGCTGTCGCCGGCCGAGCACGCTGCGTTCGCGGGCAACGCGATCGCGCTGTCGGAAGACACCGTGTGGATGAGCGAGGGCGCCGGCCGCGCGCTGGCGCCGGCGACGCGCG
>NZ_JBJXHK010000100.1:0-6497 GCF_046638635.1 Lysobacter zhanggongensis | reverse complement strand
GTGAAACGCACATGCGCCGATGGTAGTGTGGCCTTGCCATGCGAGAGTAGGTCATCGCTGAGCATTTACACCGAAGGCCGGTCCCCAAAAGGGACCGGCCTTCTTCTTCTCGAAGTTCGGGACGCTGGGGTAGTGGCCGAGGACAACCCGGCGACTCCTGCGAGCGTTTGCGGACCTCAGGTCCCGCGGCAGTACGTCAGGACCAGCACGTCACGATGCGCGAGCCTGGACGGGTCACGCGGCGTGACGGCCGTGACGCCATGGAACACCCGGTTGTCATCCACCAGCGCAATGTCGCGCGGCCGGGTGAGGGTGAAGCTGCCAAGCTCGGCGCCGTCCGGCGCGTGGATCGAGGTGGTCCCACGTTCAATGTTTCGGCGGTCGACCAGCACGACGAGCACATAGTCCACGCCGTCGCGGTGCATGCCTTCCGGAGTCGGCTCGCCCGCGTGATCCGGTTTGGCCTCGATGCGGAACTGGTGGGCCTCGACGCGCCAGTGCCCCGCCGCCGCGGCGCTGTCCAGTCGTGCGAACACTTGCCGCCCGAAAGTCAGCAGGGCCTGGAAGGCGCGCGTGCCAACTGCGGTGTCCGTCATCGGCGTGAACCAGCGGGCCAACCCGCCCTGCAGCGGATTGTGCGCGAGCGTCTGGAAGTGCGGCTGGTCCGGGAGTCGATGGGGCGCCGCGGAAGAATCCAGCGCCGCCCCGAGGTCGAACACCGCATGGCGCCGCCGGCGGTAGCGGCCGGTGGCCGCCAGGTACTGGTCCGGATCGAGGTGATCCCAGCTTTCAGCGAAAACGTCCCAGTCGTCCAGCCCGCCGACCGCCCCGAGTATCGCGTCGACCGCCGCGCCTTCGGCAAAGGCGAACCCGTCACGCCGCACTTGCGCTGCGAGCGCGTCAACGGATTCGCAATCGGGCACCGCCGTCGCGTCGTCCGGGCTATCGGATCGCAAGTGCCGCCATCACCAGCAGCGCGACCACGCAGCCGATGCCGACCGCCCAGATCAGGCTGCGAAGCGTTGCGCGGTTGGCGAGATAGGCCACGCCATGCAGCACCCGCGCGATGACGAAGATGACCGCCAGCAACGCGATCGTCGATTCCGCAACGCCTGCCAGCTGGGCCAGCACGACGCCGGCGGCAAACGGAGCGAACGCCTCGAACGCGTTGAGCTGCGCGGCGTTGGCGCGGACGGTGCGGGGATTGTCCTGGCGGGAGATCCAGCCGCGCGGGTCACGGTTGTCGAACCGTGCGCCGCCGCTCTTGGCGATGACGGTCCACACGTACGGGAGCAGCGCGGCAATCACCACGCACCAGTAGGCAGTCGCTATCGTCATTGCAGGGGATCCGGTGCTGAGTGGCGACAGCCTAGCCGAAAACGCCGACGGCGCCCGCAGGCGCCGTCGGGTGGTCCAGAAGTCGATCGCTCAGCCGCCGCTGGCCGGCTCCTTGCCATCCATCATCTCCTCGCGCGCCGCGCGGAAGGCGTTGCCCTCGTACCAGTTGGGCCAGGCGCCGCCACCGGCGAGGACGCGGCCGACGCCGTACAGCGCCTCCAGGTCCTGCACCACGCCGTCCATGTCCCAGCCTGCGTCGAACTCGTCCGCGGGCTTGTGGTAACGGTTGTCGCGGTAATCCAGATGGGCCTGCTTGCCGGCGTCGCTGCCGCCTTCGACCAGTTCGTCGCCGCCCTTGGCATACAGCGCGGGGACGCCGGCTTTGGCGAAATTGAAGTGATCGGAGCGGAAGTAGAACCCGCTTTCCGGCGTGGCCTCGGCGCGAAGTTCGCGGTCCTGTTCGCCTGCGAGCTCGCCGAGCACGTCCTCCAGCTCGGAGTTGCCCAGGCCGACGACGGTGATGTCGCGGGTCTTGCCGATCACCGGCATCGCATCGAGGTTGATTGCGGCGACCGTCTGGTCGAGCGGAACGCTCGGGTGGGCGACGTAGTACTTGGAGCCCAGCAGGCCTGATTCCTCCAGCGTGACCGCCAGGAACAGCACCGAGCGCTCGGGCGCCGGTTCCTGCGCGACGAACGCCTCGGCAATCTCGAGGATGCCGGCGATCCCGGTCGCGTTGTCGATCGCGCCGTTGTAGATGCTGTCGGCATCCGCGCCGGCCTCGCCCTCGTGGCCGTGGTCCCCCAGGTGGTCCCAATGACCCATGTAGATGACGGCCTCGTCCGGGCGGGTGGTGCCGGGCAGCTTGGCGATTACGTTCTGGGAGGACTTCTCCGAACTGGTGCTGGCGAGCTCAAGCGACATCGTCGCGTCCAGCTCGACGGCCTCGAAGCCCTTGCGGTTGGCTGCCTTGTACAGCGCGTCGAGGTCCTGGCCACTGCCCGCCATCAACTCGCGTGCCACCTCGCCGGTGATCCAGCCCTGCGCCGGCAGGCGCGGTTCGGGGTCGTCCTTGGCCGGCAGGTCGAACTGCGGTCCGGTCCAGGAATTCTTGACCACGTCCCATCCGTAGGACGCGCCCTCGGTGTCGTGGATGATCAGCGCGGCGGCGGCGCCCTGGCGGGCGGCCTCCTCGTACTTGTAGGTCCAGCGGCCGTAGTAGGTCATCCGCTTGCCTTCGAACAGCCCGGCATCCTGCGTATGGAAGCCCGGGTCGTTGATCAGCATCACGACCGTCTTGCCCTTGACGTCGACGCCTTCGTAATCGTTCCAGCCCAGCTCGGGCGCGTTGACGCCGTAACCGACGAACACCAGCGGGCTGTCATCGAGGTCGATCTGCGCCTGGCCGGTGCGGGTGCCGATCACCATCTCGTCGCCGAAATCGAGCTCGCGCGGCTGGCCGTCGATGGCGAGTGTCATCCGGGTGCCGGCCGGGTCGGCGGTGGTTTCCACCATCGGCACCGTCTGCAGGAAGCTGTCGCCATTGCCGGGTTGCAGGCCGAGGCGCTGGAACTGCTGGACCAGGTAGGCGACGGTCTTCTCCTCGCCGACGCTGCCCGGCGCGCGCCCGGCGAACTCGTCGGAGGCGAGCCGTTCGACGTGGGCGGCAAAGTCGCCGGCGTTGATCGACGGCTCGAACTCAGCGGCCGGTCGGGTCGGGGTCGCGGTGGTGTCGGCGGTCTCCGCCGTCGGTTCGGCCGGCCGGTCGCAGGCAGCCAGTACAAGTGCGGCGGCCACCAGCGAGGTGGCGGGCAGGAGCGGGATGCGGGACATGGCGCCTCCGGGGTTGCGGAACGCCCGATGCTAGCAGCGTTGTCCCGTGGGCGCCGGTGCCCGCCGGCGAGCCGGCAGGCACCGCAAAACCGACCTCGTCAGTCGCCGGCGGGCGCGCGTGCGCCGCTGTAGCGGACCGCGGTCGCACCGGTCACCGGTCCGATCGAGGCGGTCTCGTGGACATACAGGGAGACCGAGTGCTCGAACACCAGCGGCCCGTCGACCCGGGCATCCGGACCGATGACCACGCGCGGGTCGCGCCGCTTGAACGAGATCAACTGCGTGCCCGGCTTCTCGTAGTGGATGCCGCCGCGCACGTGCGAACCGATGCCGACCGTGAGGTCGCCGTTGACGGTCGCGATGCCGCCGGCCACGTCGGTGTCGACCAGGCCGATGGCCCCGTTGACGGTCTCGATGTCGCCGCCCACGTTGCCGCCGCGGTCGATGAAGATGCTGCCGTTGACGGTTTCGACGTCGTCGCCGATCGTCACCTGGCTGCCGACCTTGATGCTCCCGTTGACCGTCGCCAGGCCGCCTACGCCCGCCCCGTCGTAGACCTTGATGCTGCCGTTGACGGTCTCCGCGTCACCAGCGGTGGCGTTCTCGCCCACCCTGATGCTGCCGTTGACGGTGTCGAGATCGCCGGCCTTCTGCCCGTCCTCCACGTGGATGCTGCCATTGATCTTGCTGTGGTCCTGGCCAAACGCCGGGGACGACACCGCGAACACGGCGGCGAGGGCGAGTGGAAGAAGCGCGGAGGCGGTGGGGCGTAGGCTCATGTCGGGGGTCCATTGGTGGCGGGTCATGCCGGTTGGGATGCACCGCGGCCGGCGGCGGTTTAACGCAGGGGTCCTTGATATCCCGCTTCGCTACAATCCGCACCTGCCCGAAGTCACTGGAACCAACGACGTGCCCGAGCCCGCCGCGCCCGCCATCCGCCCCGTCGTACTCCTGATCCTGGATGGCTGGGGGCACCGCGAGGACCCGGCCGACAACGCGCTCGCGCAGGCCCACCTGCCGCACTGGGATGCCCTGGTCGGCTCGGTCCCCCACACCCTGATCCACACCGAGGGCCGCCACGTCGGCCTGCCGGACGGCCAGATGGGCAACTCCGAAGTCGGCCACATGAACCTGGGTGCCGGCCGGATCGTCTACCAGGACCTGACCCGGATCGACGCGGCGATCGAGGACGGCAGCTTTTTCGCCAACGAAGAGCTGCGCACCGCCTGCGCCGCGGTGAGCGACACCGGCGGCACGCTGCACCTGCTGGGCCTGCTGTCGCCCGGCGGCGTGCACAGCCACGAGGACCACATCCTGGCGATGATCGAGATGGCGCGTCGCGAGAAGGTGGCCGACGTCGCCGTGCATGCCTTCCTCGATGGCCGCGACATGCCTCCGCGTTCGGCTGCGCCCAGCCTGGCCAAGCTCCACGCCGCCTGCGCCGCGGCCGGCAACGCGCGCGTCGCCAGCGTCAGCGGCCGCTACTTCGCGATGGACCGGGACCGGCGCTGGGACCGGCTGCGCCAAGCCTGGGATGCCATCGTCGAAGGCCAGGCCGCGCACCGCGCCAACGACGCTGCCCACGCGCTGGATTCCGCCTATGCGCGTGGCGAGAACGACGAGTTCGTGCTGCCGACGGTGGTCGGCACGCCGGTGCCGATGCGCGATGGCGACGCGGCCGTGTTCATGAACTTCCGCGCCGACCGTGCACGCCAGCTGGCGGCGGCGTTCGTGGCGCCCGGGTTCGACGGCTTCCCGGCGCGCCGGCCGGCACTGGTGCGTTTCACTTGCCTGACCGAGTACGACGCCAGCCTGCCGGCGCCGGTCGCGTTCGGGCCCGAGGACCTGCGCAACACGCTGGGCGAGGTGCTCGCCGACCACGGCCTGCGCCAGCTGCGCATCGCCGAAACCGAGAAGTACGCGCACGTCACCTTCTTCTTCAGCGGCGGGCGCGAGGACGAGTATCCCGGCGAGACACGCATCCTGGTGCCGAGCCCGCAGGTCGCCACCTACGACCTGCAACCGGAGATGAGCTGCCCGGAGGTCACCGAGAAGCTCACGGCGGCGATCCGCTCCGGCGCGATCGACGTGGCGATCTGCAACATCGCCAACCCCGACATGGTGGGCCACAGCGGCAGCCTGGAGGCAGCGATCAAGGCGGTCGAGGCGGTGGACGTCGCGATCGGCGCGGTGGTTGCCGCGGTGCGCGACACCGGCGGCGCGCTGCTGGTCACGGCCGACCACGGCAATGTCGAGATGATGCGCNGGTGGACGTCGCGATCGGCGCGGTGGTTGCCGCGGTGCGCGACACCGGCGGCGCGCTGCTGGTCACGGCCGACCACGGCAATGTCGAGATGATGCGCGACGCGCAGACCGGACAACCGCATACCTCGCACACCGTCGGGCCGGTGCCGCTGGCCTACCTCGGGCCGCGGCCGGCGACGCTGCGCAGTGGCGGCGCCCTGCGCGACGTCGCGCCGACGCTGCTCGACCTGCTGGGCGTGCCGGTGCCTGCCGAGATGACCGGCCAGTCGCTGCTGCTGGACAGGCCCGCAGGCTGATGCGGCACGGCGTCGCCCGGCTGCTCCTGTCGATCGCGCTCGCCGCGGTTGCCGCCGGGAGTGCCTCGGCGCAGAGCAGCCGCGAGGCCGAGCGCAAGCTCGAGTCGGTCCGCAAGGAGCTCAAGTCGGTCGCCAGCGAGCGGCGTGAGATCGAGTCGCAACGTGGCGCCGCTACTCGCGAGCTGCGCAGGGCCGACGAACAGGTCGCCCGCACCGGCCGCGCACTCGCCGCGGTGGAGGCCGAACTGGCCGCCAGCGAGGCGGAACTGGCGAAACTCCAACAGCAACGCAGCGAACTCGAAGACACCCTCGGCGGGCGACGCGAGGAACTCGCGCGATTGCTGCGCGCGGCCTATGCGCAGGGCGACGCGGCACCGTTGAAGCTGCTGCTCGCCCAGGACCGGGTCGCCGATGCCAACAGACTGCTCGCCTACCACCGCTACGTGCAGCGCGACCGCGCCGCGCGCATCGCGGAGCTGACCGGCGCACTGGCCGAGCTGGATGCCGTGCAGGCACGCATCGACACCCGCCGTGCCGAGCTGGAGGCCGCCCGCGTGCGCCAGCAGCAACAGCTCGCGCAACTGGAAAAGGACCGCAAGGCCCGTCGCGAGGTCGTGGCCCGGCTGGACCGGAGCTTCGAAGACCGCCGCAGCCGCGAGAAGGCGCTGGGTCGCGATGCCAAGGGGCTGGAGCAACTGCTGGAGAAGCTGCGCGCGGCGGCGGCGCGGGCCGAGGCCCAGCGTCGCGCGGCGGCAGCGGCCAAGG
>NZ_JBJXHK010000099.1:0-6841 GCF_046638635.1 Lysobacter zhanggongensis | reverse complement strand
GCCGAGGCGCCGGCACGCACGCCGGGCCCGGTCGTCCCGCCCACCGGCCCGGCGCCGGTGGCCGGCCAGGATTACATCGTGATCCCGGGCGGCACCCAGTTCACCCCGGGTAACGACATCGAGGTGGTCGAGGTGTTCGGCTACACCTGCCCGCACTGCGCCACGTTCGAGCCGCTGGTGAGCAGCTGGGCGGCGAAGTTGCCGGCCGACGTCGGCTTCGAGCCGGTGGCAGCAGCGTTCGGCGGCTACTGGGAGCCCTATGCGAAGGCGTTCTACGCGGCCCAGGCGATGGGTGTTGCCGAGCGCAGCCACGATGCGATGTTCCGCGCTGTCCACGTCGACCGCAGCCTGCCGGTGCAGCCGCTGCCGACCGACGAGCAGCTGGGCCAGTTCTACGCGCAATTCGGGGTCGACCCGAAGCAGTTCGCCAGCACGATGTCGAGCTTCGCGGTGAAGGCCAAGATGAACCAGGCCGGCCAGTTCCTGCAGCGCAGCGGGGTCGACTCCACCCCGGTCCTGATCGTCGACGGCAAGTACCGCGTCACCGGCCGCAGCCACGAAGAAAACCTGCGCATCGCCGAGCACTTGGTGNTGAAGGCCAAGATGAACCAGGCCGGCCAGTTCCTGCAGCGCAGCGGGGTCGACTCCACCCCGGTCCTGATCGTCGACGGCAAGTACCGCGTCACCGGCCGCAGCCACGAAGAAAACCTGCGCATCGCCGAGCACTTGGTGGCGATGGAACGCGCCGCCGATGCCGGTGCCGCCCCGTCGGCCCCCGCCGACGGCGCCAGCGCCGACTGAGCGACACCGGGCACCGTGTCCAGCCCAGGTCCCGACCAGCAACCCGCCGTTGCGGCGCCGCCGCGCGGCGCGCGGCGGTTGCGGCTACTCAGCGCCAACATCCAAGCCGGGTCCAGCACGCGCGGCTACCACGACTACGTCGCGCGCAGCTGGTCGCACGTGCTGCCGGCCGGCAACAAGCGCGGCAGCCTCGACCTGATCGCGCAGCTGGCCGGGCAGTACGACATCGTCGGCCTCAACGAGAGCGACCCCGGCAGCCTGCGCTCGGGGTTCACCAACCAGACCCACTACCTCGCCCAGCGCGGCGGCTTCGACTACTGGAGCCACCAGCCCAACCGGCGGGTCGGCGGGGTGGCGTCCAGCGCCAACGGACTGCTCAGCAAGCTCGAACCGCGGGAGGTCATCGACCACTCGCTGCCGGGACGCATCAGTGGCCGCGGGGTCCTGATGGCACGTTTCGGTGACGGCGACGCGGGACTGGTGATTGCGGTGGCGCACCTGTCGCTCGGGGCGACGTCGCGCGCGTCGCAGTTGGGCTTCATCGCCGAGCTGCTGCAGGACCATCCGCACGCGGTGCTGATGGGTGACTTCAACTGTCCGGTCGAACGGCCGGAAATGCAGGCGCTGTTCCGCACCACCCGGCTGCAGCCGCCCGCGTGCGTGGTGCCGACGTTCCCCAGCTGGCGTCCGCAGCGCGCGATCGACCACATCCTGATCAGCGACGGGCTGGCGTGCTCCGACACCTGCGCGATGCCGGCGGCGATGTCCGACCACCTCGCGCTGTCGCTCGAGCTGGACGTCCCCGAAGAGGCGCTGTCCTGACACGCGGCCGGTGGCGAACCACCGGCCGCACCTTGACCGCTCCGATCAGAACCGCAGGTCGGCCCGCATGTAGAAGTAACGGCCACCCGGGATGTCGTAGGTGGAAGCGTCGTAGCCGTTGAGCGAGCACGACAGGCAGATCGGCGGATCGTCGTCGAGCAGGTTGTTCACGCCGGCAGTCAGCTGCAGGCTCCTGAAGACATCGAACCGGTACCCGACCTGCAGGTCGTGGTAGGTCATCGCCTCGAGCGTGTTGGTGCCCTCGGCCTGGTTGCCGCAGATCGGGAACGATGCGGCGTCACCGCAGTTCTCCTCCAGCTCGCTGATGTGGCGCACGCTCCACGAGGCGTTCCACGGGCCGCGGCGCCAGTCGAGCGTAGCGGTCGAGGTCCAATCCGGGATCGCGCTGTCGTTGACCTCGATGCCCACGCCCTGCGGCTGGCGCTGGCCCGCCGCGCCGACGGCGTCGTAGCCGGTCACGAAGGTGTTCTGCCAGATCACCTTGAACTGGCCGGCCGCCATCTCCGGCAGGGTCCAGAACACGTCGGCATCCCAGCCGGCGGTCTTGATCGAGCCCAGGTTGGTGAGGCGGTTGTTGAACGCGCTGATGCCGCCGATCGGCGAACGCTCGATGCCTTCGCAGTACAGCGGATCCAGCGTCTCCACGCACAAGTTGAGCTGGGTCTGGGCGTCGATGGCCTGGACCGCGCCGTCGATGCTGTGGCGGTAGTAGGTCAGCTCAAGGTCGAGCCGGTCCGACCACGACACGCCGCTGGCCAGCGACGGGCTGAACACCAGCCCCGCGGTGAAGCTGCGCGCGGTCTCCGGCTCGAGGTCCTCGTTGCCACCGGTGGTGACCGATATCTGCGAGTTGGTCTGCTCGGCCCCGACCGGCACGCCGAGCGCGGCGCAGTTGCCCGGGTCGCCGGTCGGCGCGCTGCCGTCGGTGCCGACCAGGCAGGGGTCGTCGATCTGCAGGTCGGCCCGGCTCGGCGAGCCGAACAGTTCGCCGATCGACGGCGCGCGGAAGCCTTCGGCGTACGTGGCGCGCAACAGCAGCTCGTCGGCCACCTGCCAGCGCAGGCCGTACTTCGGCGTGAACTGTCCGCCGAAGGTGGAGTAGTCCGAATAGCGCCCGGCCAGGCTCAGGTCCAGGCTCTTGCCGAACGCGCCCTCGGTGATGAGCGGCACGTTGAGCTCGAGGTAGGCCTCGTTGACGTCGTAGTCGCCCGAGGTCGGCAACGACGGCACGCCGTTGTAGAAGCCGGCGACGGTGAGCGGGTCGGGCGTGTACGAACCCTCGTAGCGGCGATGCTCGATGCCGGCGGCGGCCGACAGCGGGCCGGCCCACAGTTCCAGCAGGTCGCCGGAGATGTTGGCCGTGAACTGGCTGAGCTTCTGCTCGCTGCGGTCGTGCACGACCGGCTGGATGAAGGCCAGCATCTCCGGGGTGATGGTGCCCGGGCCGCCGAACAGGTTCAGCGGCACGCAGCCCGCCACCGCGGCGCAGGCCGCCGGGTCACCCAGCGCGAGGGCGATGTTGCGGATGTCGTAGCTGCCGAAGTTGGTCTGCTCGGCCTCGTTGCGGCTGTGCGCCGCGTTGACGTCCCAGAACCAGGTGCGATCGCCGGCGGTGAAGCTGCCTTCGAGCCCGGCGCCGACGTACTGGGTGTCGACCTCCTGCTCGAACACCCGCGGACCGCCCTCGACCGGACGGCGGCCAAGCAGGATGAAGTTGAGCTCGTTCTCCGGCGTCGCCGGGTCGTCGACCGAAACCAGGTCGAACCCGAACGGGTTGTACGGGTTGTCGGCCGAGATGAACATGCCGTCGGAGATCGGGTTGCCGGTACCGGCGTCCGCACCCAGGAAGATCGGCTCGGGCGCGGCCTGGTTGACCGACTCGCGGCGGTTGACCAGGGCCTTCGCGTAGGCGTGCACGGTGTCGCTGAAGTAGAACCGGTACTGGCCGAACAGCCCCATCCGCTTGGACGGCGTCAGCAGCATGTTGTACTGGGCGAAGTTGAAGCGGTCCGGCGTACCGAAGCAGTGGTAGTCGTCGGTGCGCTCGCAACCGGTCTGGGCCGGGTCGTAGGTCGGGTCGCTGGCGCCTTCGTTGGGCGTCAGGTCGAGCGTGGCGCCGGTGGCCGGGTCGGTGAAGATGAAGCGGCCACGCGGCGTGCCCGAGCTGCCGAATGCCAGGCCGGTACCCGGCACCGGAAAGCTCGCCTGCTCGCGGGTGTTCGCCAGGATCTCGTCCTGCTCGACGTAGCTGGCTCCCAGGAACAGGTTGCTGCGGTCGGTATTCATGCCCCATGCCACGTCGACGCCCTTGCTGGTGCCGTCGCCCTCGCCGTACTGGCCGACGTTGAGCGACAGCTGCCCGCCTTCGAAGTTGCGCCGGGTAATGATGTTGACCACGCCGGCAATGGCGTCCGAGCCGTACAGCGATGACGCACCGTCCTCGAGCACGTCGATGCGCTCGACGATCGCCAGCGGGATGGTGTTGAGGTCGGTGGTCGCGCCCACGCCGGACGCGGAGGACTCGTTGACCCAGCGCATGCCATCGACCAGCACCAGCACGCGCTTGGCGCCCAGGTGGCGCAGGTCGACCTGGGCCGAACCCGCGCCGACGCCGTCGCCGTTGGGCGAGAAGCCGAAATTGCCGGACGAGTTGAACTTGGTGTTGAGCGCGGAGCCCGCGCCGGTGAGCTCCTGCAGGATGTCACCGACCGAGGTCAGGCCGGTGCGCTCGAGGTCCTCGCGGCTGAGGGTCTGGACCGGTGTCTGGCTTTCGATCTCCGCCTTCTTGATGCGGGTACCGGTGACCTGGACGGTGTCCAGGGTGGTGGCGCTGGATGGCTGCGGCGCGTCCTGGGCAACGGCCAACCCGGGGGCGGCGGCAATCAGGCACAACGAAACGGCGGTCGCCAGGCGATGGCGATGGGGTGCGTTCATCGACTTCTCTCTCCATAGAAAAACGATCAAGGGCGCCGCACCCCTGTCTGCGGCGTGGTTCCGGTTGTAAACAATTCATGACCCCGCCACAACCGGCAAAGGGCACCCGCCCCGGGAGCAGGCCGGTCGCGAACCGCTATCGGCCTGCCAGCAGGCTCACCCCGACCGCCACCAGGAACAGCGCGAACACCCGCTTGAGGACGTCGCCGTGCAGCCGGTGGGCGAGCCGGGTGCCGTACGGCGCGGCCAACACCGATGCCACCGCCACGCCGATGGCGGCGGGCAGGTACACATAGCCGATCGCGTGCTCGGGCAGCGCCCCGGGCGGCGCGTGCAGCGCGTAGCCGGCGGCGCTGGCCAACCCGATCGCCACGCCGCAGGCCGACGAGGTCCCCACCGCGCGCACCGGTGCGACACCGCGCCAGACCAGTAGCGGCACCGTCATGCTGCCTCCCCCGATGCCGACCACCGCCGACAGTGCACCGATGCCGGCGCCTGCGCCGCTCATCGCCGGACCGCGTGGCACCACCGCATCTCCGCCGCCCGTGCGCGGCTTGCCGAAATGTAACTGCGCGGCCGCCAGCAGGCAGTAGCCCGCCACCACGTAGCGCAGCACGTCATCATCGATCCGCACCGCCAGGCCGCTGCCGAGCCAGCCGCCCAGCAGCAATCCCGGGACCATCCAGGCGACCGTCGGCCACAGCACGCTGCCGCGCCGCGCGTGCGCACGTGCCGAGGCCGCCGCGGTCAGCACGATGCTTGCCAGTGAACTCGCCAGCGCCGCGTGCATCGCCGCCTCGGCCGGCACGCCCAGCAGCGGCAGCAACCACGCCAGGGCAGCCACCAGCACCAGCCCGCCCCCCACGCCGAGCAGGCCCGCGAGCACGCCCGCGACAACACCCAGCAATGGAAACAGCAACCACTCGATCGACATGCGGACTCCGGGTCGGTGAGGTGAACGCGCGAAGCTGAAACGTTCACTTTCGCCTCGCTATATTCGCCGAATGGTCCCCCGCCCGCTCTACCTCGCCTTCGCCGCGCTGGCGACGACGTTCGCCACCGTCGCCTGCGCCCAGTCCAACCCCGTCCCGCCGGCCGAGCCCCCGACGCGGACCGCGACACCCGTGGCACCGCCCGTCGCTGGCCCCGCGGTAGCGCCGGTGGTCGACCCGCGCCTGGAGCGGATCGGCGCGGCCATCGAGGCGGCCGAGCGCGGCAGTTTCGACGCCGCGCGCGACGGTGACCTGACCGATCACCCGTTGTACCGGTGGGTCGAGTACGCCGGCCTGCGCCGCGACATCGACCTGATCACGGCCGACCGCGCGATGGAGTTCCTGCAGCGCTACCGCGGTGACGCGGTCGCCGACACCTTCCGCGAAGTGTGGCTGGCCGCCGCCGCCCGGCGCGACGACGATGCCGCGTTCCTGGCCGCGTGGAGTGACCAGGTCGACTCCACCAAGTTGCGGTGCGCCAAGCTGGGCGCGCAGCTTGCGCTGGGCCGTACGGACACGCAGTGGACCACCGACGCGCAGGCGATCTGGAACGGCAGCAAGGGGCAGTCGCTGCCTGACGATTGCGATCCCGTGTTCGCGGCGCTGGCCGAGCGCGGCGGCCTGACCGGCGCGATGCGCTGGCAGCGATTCGACGAAGCCGCCGCCGCGTGGCAACCGGGGGTCATGCGCGCGATCGCCCGGGACCTGCCGGAGGCGGAGCGCGTGCTGGCCGAAGACTACGCGGCGTTCATCGATGCGCCACATACGCGCGCGCTGCAATGGCCGAAGACCGAGCGCAGCCGGTGGGTCGCCTCACACGGCCTGGCCAGGCTCGGCAAGGCCGACCCCGATCGCGCTGAAGCACTGCTCCCGCAGTACGCGTCGGCGCTCCAGTTCACCGAGGCCGACCGGGGCCGCGCGCTGTACATGGTCGCGCTGTGGACCGCGGCCTCGCTGCTGCCCGAGTCCGGGCGACGCCTGGCCGCGGTGCCGGCGGCAAGCTACGACGAACGGTTGCACGAGTGGCAGGTGCGCGCGGCGATCGCGCGGTCGGACTGGCCGGCGGCGCTCAACGCGATCCGTCGCATGGGCGATGAGCAGCGCAACGATTCGAAATACCAGTACTTCGAAGGCCGACTGGCCGAACTGACCGGCGACCGGGCGAGCGCGCGGGCCCGTTACGCCGCCGCCGCCGACCAGCCCGAGTTCCACGGCTTCCTCGCGGCCGATCGGCTCGACCAGCCCTACGCGCTGTGCCCCGCGCAGGTCGA
>NZ_JBJXHK010000098.1:0-7006 GCF_046638635.1 Lysobacter zhanggongensis | reverse complement strand
AGTGGTGCGCCAGCAACCGCCGGGTCGCCGCCGGCGCCAGCCGTCTCGGCGATGCGCCGACCCGCTGCGCGGCCACCGCGAGGAAGCGTTCGGCCAGCAGCGACACGTCGTCGATGCGCTCGCGCAGCGGCGGCAGCCGCAGACGCACCACGTCGAGCCGGTGCAGCAGATCCGCGCGGAAACGCCCGTCGGCCACGCGCGCCTCGAGCTCCTGGTGGGTGGCGGCGATGACACGCACGTCGACCCGCACGAGTTCGCGGCCACCGACGCGGAAGAACTCGCCCTCCGCCAGCACCCGCAGCAGCCGGGTCTGCAGCGGCAACGGCATGTCGCCGATCTCGTCGAGGAACAGGGTGCCGCCGTCGGCCTGCTCGAAGCGGCCGATGTGGCGGCGGGTGGCGCCGGTGAACGCGCCGGCCTCGTGGCCGAACAGTTCGCTCTCCAGCAGTTCGGCCGGGATCGCCGCGGTATTNAACGGCATGTCGCCGATCTCGTCGAGGAACAGGGTGCCGCCGTCGGCCTGCTCGAAGCGGCCGATGTGGCGGCGGGTGGCGCCGGTGAACGCGCCGGCCTCGTGGCCGAACAGTTCGCTCTCCAGCAGTTCGGCCGGGATCGCCGCGGTATTGAGCGCGACGAACGACCGCGCCGCGCGCGGCGACTCGCGGTGCAGCGCACGCGCGACCAGCTCCTTGCCGGTGCCGGTCTCGCCGGTGATGAGGACCGACAGCGGCGCCTGCGCGAGCCGGCCGATCGCGCGGTACAGCGCGCGCATCGGCGCGGAGTCGCCGACCAGCAGCGGGGTGCCGTCGGCGACGGCGTCCGCTGGAGGGTCATCGTCATCGTCGACACTGGCGCGCGCCGCCAGCGTGCGCTCCGCCAGCGCGACGGCCTCGTTGAGGTCGAACGGCTTGGACAGGAACTCCCGCGCGCCTCCCCGGAACGCGCCGGCGGTGCTGGCCACGTCGGTGTAGGCGCTCATCACCACCACCGGCAACCCGGCGGCGCGCGTGCGCAACTTGTCGAGCAGGACCAAGCCGTCGTCGCCGGGCATGCGCACGTCGGTGAACAGCAGGTCGGGCACGGGGAGGTCCGCGGTCGGCTGCGCCAGCGCGGCCAGCGCCGGTGCCGCGCCCTCGAACTCGGTGACGAGGTGGCCGGCCTCGCGCAGCGCGGCCGCCAGTACGAAACGCACGCTACGGTCGTCGTCCACCACCCAGATGCGTGCACTCATGCGGGATCCTCGGGTTCGACCATGGGGAGCAGCAGGGTGAATACGGTGTGGCCCGGGCGCGAGCGCCACGCCAGCGAGCCGCGGTGCTCGCGCGCGACCTGCTGGGCCAGCGCCAGGCCCAGCCCGCTGCCCTCGGCGCGGCCCGAGACCAGCGGCAGGAAGATCTGCTCAGCCAGCGCCTCGGGGACCCCGTGGCCATCGTCGACCACCTCCAGCCGCAGCGCGACCGGGTGCAGCGCGTCGCCGATGCGCAGCCCATGTTCGGCGCGCGTGCGCAGGGTGATGTTGCCTGCGCCGGCCTCGATCGCGTTGCGCACCAGGTTCCACAGCGCCTGGGTCAGGCGATCGGCGTCGCCCTCGAACTCCGGCAGGCTGGGGTCGTAGTCGCGCAGCAATTTGACCGCCCAGCCGGCGTCGCTCTCGGCCAACCGCAGCACGCGTTCCAGCACGGCGTGGATGTTGAGCGCGCTGTGCGCGCGCGGCGGCGCGGGCGACAGCAACTGGTCGAGCAACGCAGTAAGGCGGCCGACCTCGCCGTCGATCAGGCCGACCAGTTCGCGCGAGGCGTCGTCACCGACCCGGCGTCCCAGCAGCTGTGCCGCGCCCTTCACCCCCGCCAGCGGATTGCGCAGTTCGTGCGCCAGCCCCTTGAGCGAAGCGGCCAGCGCGGCCGGCAGCAGCAGGGCCGGGTCGTCCCCGGGGAACTCGTCGACCGGATGGGCCTCCACCAGCACGCCGTCGTCGCCGTGGGGGCTGAGCCAGAGGTCGGCGAAATGCTCGTCGGCCTCGGGATGGCGCAGTCTGACCCGGCGCAGGCGCAACGGTGCGCTGTCGGCGTGCAGGCGGGCGATCGCTTCGCGCAGTCGCTCGGGCTGCTCCGCGTCGAGCGACGCAAGCGGCCGTCCCACCACGCGGCGCACCCCGACCCCGAGCCATCGCGCAAACGCCTGGTTGCACCCGGCAATAGCGCCGTTGGCACCGGTCCACGCCAGCGGCGTGGTGAGGGCGTTGGCGTCGGGCGCGTCGGCGGGCATCGCACCATCTTAGTGCAGGCTGTTGGCGTGGAGGCAGTGACGGACGGGTGCCAGCGGGTCGCGGCTGAAGCCGCTCCTACAGGAGGGAGCAAATGACAACGGCCCGGGGTACCGGGCCGTTGCGTGTGCGGTCAGTCGAACCGTCTCGACTAGATCGCGTAGTACATCTGGTACTCGAGCGGGTGGGTCGCGGCGCGGAACGCGGTGACTTCCTTCATCTTCAGGCCGATGTAGGCGTCGATGAAGTCGTCGGTGAACACGCCGCCGGCCTTGAGGAAGTCGCGGTCCTTGTCGAGGGCCTCCAGCGCCTGGTCGAGGCTGTGGCAGACCGTCGGGATGTTCTTCTCCTCCTCCGGCGGCAGGTCGTACAGGTCCTTGTCCGACGGCGCGCCCGGGTCGATCTGGTTCTTGATGCCGTCCAGGCCGGCCATCATCAAGGCGGCGAAGATCAGGTAGCCCGAGTTCATCGGATCCGGGAAGCGCATCTCGATGCGGCGCGCCTTCGGATTGGCGACGTACGGGATCCGGCACGACGCCGAGCGATTGGAGGCCGAGTACGCCAGCATCACCGGTGCTTCAAAGCCCGGCACCAGGCGCTTGTAGCTGTTGGTGGTCGAGTTGGTGAAGGCGTTGATCGCGCGGGCGTGCTTGAAGATGCCGCCGATGTACCACAGCGCCATCTGGCTCAGGCCACCGTAGCCGTCGCCGGAGAACAGGTTGGTGCCGCCCTTGGCCAGGCTCTGGTGCACGTGCATGCCGCTGCCGTTGTCGCCGACGAGGGGCTTGGGCATGAAGGTCGCGGTCTTGCCGTTGCGGTGGGCGACGTTCTTGATGACGTACTTCATCGTCAGCAGCTCGTCGGCCTTCTTGGTCAGCGAGTTGAACTTGGTGCCGATCTCGCACTGGCCGGCGTTGGCGACCTCGTGGTGGTGCACCTCGACCTCGATGCCGAGCGAAGTCAGGGTCTTGCACATCTCGGCGCGGATATCGTGCAGCGAGTCCAGCGGCGCAACCGGGAAGTAGCCGCCCTTCACGCCCGGACGGTAGCCGGTGTTGCCGCCCTCGTACTCGCGGCCGGAGTTCCACGCCGCCTCTTCGGAGTCGACGTGGAAGAAGGTGTGGCCCATCTCGTTGGCGTAGCGCACCGAGTCGAAGATGAAGAACTCCGGCTCGGGGCCGAAGAACGCCTGGTCGGCGATGCCGCTGGACTTGAGGAACGCCTCGGCGCGCTTGGCGATGCCGCGCGGGTCGCGCGAGTAGGCCTGCATCGTCGCCGGGTCGAGGATGTCGCAGGTCAGCACCAGCGTCGGGTCGGCGGTGAACGGGTCGAGGAAGGCGGTGCTGGCGTCGGGCAGCAGCACCATGTCGGAGTCGTGGATGCCCTTCCAGCCATGGATCGAGGAGCCGTCGAACATCTTGCCGTCCTCGAACAGCGCGTCATCGACGATCGAGACGGGGTAGGTCACGTGGTGCTGCACGCCGCGCATGTCGGCAAAGCGCAGGTCGATGAACTCGACCTTGTGGTCCTTGATGGTTTTCTCGATGGATTCGATCGACATGGAAGGCTCCGGAAAGTGGCGGTGGGCGAGAGGCGGGCTGTTGCAACCCTCTCGGTAACGCATCGTTCGTGCCAACCGGCGGGCGGACGCAAGTGATTGATCCGTAACGCCAGACCGCGTCCCGCGACCACTGCAGCGCACCACATCGGTGCGCGCTTCGCACCTCCGCCCACCTCTGGTGCGTCGGTGGCCGCGCTATCCTCGCGTCCTTCGTCCCGCGCCCGCCCCGCCCATGTCCGACCTGCTCGCCGCGCTGCTGCTCGGCATCCTCGAAGGCCTCACCGAGTTCCTGCCGGTCTCCAGCACGGGCCACCTGCTGATCGCCCAGCACTTCATCGGCGAACAGCGGCCGGACCTGTTCAACATCGTCATCCAGGCCGGGGCGATCCTGGCGACCACGCTGGTGTTCCGGCGTCGGTTGTGGGCGCTGGCCACCGGGCTGCGCGAACGCGCCAACCGCGACTACGCGATGAAGCTGGCAGTGGCCTTCGGCGTGACCGCGGCGGTCGGCCTGCCGGTGCGGCTGGCAGGCTGGGAGTTGCCGGAGACGGTCACCCCGATTGCGTGGGCACTGATCCTCGGTGGCGTCTGGATGGTGCTGGCCGAGCGGCTGGCGGCGCGACGCCCGGCGTCGACCCGCATCACCTGGACGGTGGCCGTGCTGGTCGGCCTGGCGCAGGTGGTGGCCGGGGTGTTCCCGGGCACCTCGCGGTCGGCCGCGGCGATCTTCATCGCGCTGCTGGCCGGCACCGGCCAGCGCTCGGCGGCGACCGAGTTCGTGTTCCTGGTCGGCATCCCGACGATGTTCGCCGCCAGCGGTTACGCGCTGCTGGAGCACTTGCTCGACGGCAACGCGGCGCCGGTCGCATGGGATGAGCTGGCGCTGGCGTTCGTCGCCGCGACGCTAACCGGCTTCGTCGCGGTGCGCTGGCTGCTGGGCTACATCAAGCAGCACAGCTACACGCCGTTCGCGGTGTACCGGATCGTGCTGGGCGTGGCGCTGCTCGTGTGGCTGCCGGTGGGGATGTAGTCGACGGCGCGTCAGAGCGCCGGCGCGGGACGATCGGGATGCAGGCTGTAATGGCCCTGCACCAGGGCTTCGGCGAGGACGTGGCCGTGCATCGTGCGCAGGGCGTCGGCGGCGGTGAACCGGTCGGGCACGTCCAGCCGGTCGACGTCGAGCGCGAACAGGCGGAAGAAGTAGCGGTGCGGGCGCAGGTCGTTGGGCGGCGGGAACGGGCCGTCGTAGCCGAGCCAGTCACCGGCCAGCGCGTCGTCGCCGGCAAACCAGCCGGTGTAGTCGTTCAGTCCCTGCCGCGCACCGGCCGGGCCGGGTGGCGTGCGCTTGCCATGCGCGGTGACGCCGTCGCTGCAACTGCCGGCCTCGATCACGCGCAGGTCGGCGGGCAGGTCGACCATCGCCCAGTGGCAGAACTCGCTGCGTGGCTGGTCGACCGGGATCTCGACGCCCGCCTTGTTGACCATCCCGGGGTCGGTCGGCGCATCGCTGTCGATGCACAGCAGGGCGAACGAGCGCGTGCCTGCCGGCACATCGTCCCAGGCCAGGTGCGGATTGCGGTTCCGGCCGAAGCCGACCTCGCCGGCGTCGCGCGCGCCGAGCGCGTATTCGGCCGGGATCGCGCCGCGGTGGTCGAAACTGTCGCTGTGGATGCGCATCTCGGGGCTCCGTCATGGCGGGGCCCCGAGTCTGCCAGACCGCATCAGGTGCTGGCGTAGCCCAGCCGGCGGGCGACGGGCCCGAGCACGGCGAACGCGTCGGCCAGCGATTCGGAGAATGCACGCCAGTGACCGGCAGGGAAGCGGCTGCCGCCCAGTCGCGACGGCGGTACGCCCCGCAGACCGATGCCGAGGGTGTCGGCCAGCGCCTGGGTGATCGCACCGGGGTCGTTGGCGATCTCGTCCATCCGGAGCAGGCGGTGCGGCAGCAGCTCGGCCTCGTGCAGGTCGGCCACCTGGCCAAGCACCCGTGCCAGCCAGCGCGCGCCGACCTCGGGGCTTTCCAGCGCGAACGGTGCGGGCGAGCCGAACGCGAGCCAGTCGAGCAGCATGTCGCGCGGGTCCCGGATGGCCACCAGCAGGGTTGCTTCCGGCAGGTGCGGGCGCAGCGCACGCAGCACCGCGTTGTCCCACCACAGCAGCCAGTCGAACACCTGGCCATCGGCGATGCCGCGGGCGGGCAGCGCGGCACGCCATTCGGCCACCAGCGCGGACGGGTCGGCACTGCCGTCTGCCAGCGCGGGCACGGTGGTGTAGCGCTGGAACAGGTCGTGTGGCGGGTTCGGGCCAAGGCGGTCGGCGCGCAGCGGCGCGCCGTTGGCGTCGAGCACCGTCGCCAGCCGCTCGACCAGCGAGCCCGGCGCGCCCCACAGCAGCAGCACTGCCGGTGCGGGCTGCTCCAGCGTCGCCGGCTCCGGCCAGTCGCCATGCAGGTCGGAGACCGGCGGCAGCGGGAGGCGCTGGCCGACCACCTCGGCATGCAGCTCGGCCCAGGTCGCCGCAGCGGCGTCGGGCTGGCCGGCGCGGTCGAAGGTGCGACCGAGCAACTGGCGCAGGTTGCGTTTGGCCTGCTCGTCACCGGCGGCGGCCAGCAGGCGCTCGACGTGGGCGATCGCCTCGTCGGGATCGCGCTTGAGCTTGGCGTCGACCAGCCGCAGTTCGGCCTGGGCGTGGCCGGGCGCGAGCGTGGTGATGCGCTGGGCGATCGCCTCGGCGGCGTCGCTGTCGCCGGCGACGTCGTGGATGGTCAGCTGCGCCTCGAGCGCCGGCACGAAGTCCGGCATCGCGGCCTGCCAGCGGGTGACCACCGCGCGCGCGCCGTCGCCGGCGAACTCCTCGAACAGCAGTCGTGTACGCCACAGGTCGGCCTGCTGCGGATGGCTGGCCAGCAGGCGATCGATCGTTGTACGGGCCTCGTCGCTGGCGTTGAGCCGGCGCCAGGCCTCGGCCAGTGCAAGCAGGGTGCGGCGGTCGCGCGGTTCGGCTTCCAGCGAGGCGAGCAGCAGGTCCCGCGCACGCTCGTTGCGGCCGGCCTCCAGCTCCATTTCGCCGACCAGCCGGCGCAGGCCGGGCGTGGCGCGGTCACCATCGACCACCGACGCCAGCTCGTCGGCGGCATCGCCCGGGCGGCCCTGCCGGCGCAGCAGGTCGGCGACCAGCGCGCG
>NZ_JBJXHK010000097.1:0-7112 GCF_046638635.1 Lysobacter zhanggongensis | reverse complement strand
CTGGCGACCGTCGCGCGCGGCTACGCGATCCTGCAGCACGGCGATGGCCGCGTGGTCCGCAGCGTGCTGGATGCGGCGCCCGGCGACGCGCTCGACGCGCGCCTGGCCGATGGCCAGCTGCGTATCCGGGTGGAGTGACACCAGCGCCTGACGGCGGGGCAACATCCGGCGTGCCACTGTCCGCGCATTCCCTGCTGCGTCACCCGCATCGCCCCGGAGCCCGCCATGCCCAGGTTGAAGCCCAGCTACCCCTACTACCTCGCCGGCCGCGCGGTCGCCGCCAACACCGACCTCGAGGTGCGCGACAAGTACACCGGCAAGCGCGCCACGCGCGTCGCGATGGCCAATGCGCGTACCGTCGAAAAGGCGATCGCGGCGGCAGTGGCGGCCCGGCCGGCGATGGCCGACTTCCCGCCCGACGCGCGCCGCGACGTGCTGCTCCACTGCGTCGGGGAGTTCGAGGCGCGGCGCGAGGAGCTTGCGCATGCGCTGTGCATCGAGGCCGGCAAGCCGATCGGTGACGCACGCGGCGAGGTGACCCGGCTGATCGATACCTTCCGCATCGCGGCTGGCGAGGCGACCCGCATCGATGGGGAGGTGGTCGAGCTGCGCATCTCCGAGCGCACCCGTGGCTACCGCGGCATGACGCGGCGCGTCCCGGTCGGTGTCTGCAGCTTCATCACGCCGTTCAACTTCCCCCTCAACCTGGTCGCGCACAAGGTAGCGCCGGCGATCGCTGCGGGCTGCCCGTTCGTACTGAAGCCGGCCGGCAAGACCCCGGTTGGGGCGCTGATCATCGGCGAAGTGCTGGCAGGTACCGCGCTGCCGAAGGGCGCGTTTTCGATCCTGCCGTGCTCCAACGAGGACGCAACGGCGCTGGTCGAGGACGACCGCATCGCGTTGCTGAGCTTTACCGGGGGCCCCATCGGCTGGGAGCTCAAGTCGCGCGCCGGTCGCAAGAAGGTGGTGCTGGAACTCGGCGGCAATGCGGCCTGCATCGTCGATGCCGACCCCGGGCGCGACATGGACGAAGTGGTCGAGCGGCTGGTATCCGGCGCGTACTACCAGTCCGGCCAGAGTTGCATCGCGGTGCAGCGCATCCTCGCCCATGCCGACGTCTACCCTGTCCTGCGCCGGAAGCTGCGCGCGGCGGTCGCGAAGTTGCCGATGGGCGATCCCCGCGACGCCGCCACCTTCATCGGCCCGATGATCGACGAGGACGCCGCCCGACGCGTCGAGGACTGGATTGCCGCGGCGCGCAAGGCAGGCGCGAAGAAGCTCGCCGGCGGTCCACGCAAGGGCAACATGTTGCCGGCGTGGTTGCTGGAAGGCGTGCCGCGTGACGCCGAGCTCTACCGCAACGAAGCCTTCGGCCCGGTCGCGCTGATGGAACCGTTCGACGATTTCGACGCGGCGCTGGCGGCGGTCAATGACAGCGAGTACGGCCTGCAGGCCGGGGTGTTCACCGGGCGCCTCGACCACGCGATGCGCGCCTGGGACCGGCTCGAGGTCGGCGGGGTGGTGGTCGGCGACATCCCCAGCTTCCGCGTCGACAACATGCCCTACGGCGGGGTCAAGGGTTCGGGGCTGGGCCGCGAGGGCGTGCGTTACGCCATCGCCGACATGACCGAGCAGCGGCTGCTGGTGATCCGGGAAGCTTGAGCCCCGCGTAGGCGCGCCAACCCCGTTTCCGCCTGCAGTGCGTTAACCCCCTGCAACGGACCACGGAGACCGCCCATGCACCGCCCGCACGCCCGCACCACCACGCTCGCCNGGTGATCCGGGAAGCTTGAGCCCCGCGTAGGCGCGCCAACCCCGTTTCCGCCTGCAGTGCGTTAACCCCCTGCAACGGACCACGGAGACCGCCCATGCACCGCCCGCACGCCCGCACCACCACGCTCGCCGCCGCCCTGCTCGCCGCCATCGCCGTGGCCGCCTGCAGCACGACCCATGAATCGCCGGTGGCCGATGAAACCGGCCGGGTCGCCCAGGCCGAGCGTGCCAGCCAGGCGCAGGACGCGCAGGCCGCGCGCAGGCCCCCCGCTCACCCTGCCCCGGCGTCCCTCCACATGGTGGCCCCCGCCGGCATGCCGGCCTTCGCGCCGCCGCAGGCCAACACCGAGCACTACGCCGGCCTCGACGACAACCCGGTCCACCGCGTGTCCGACCAGCCGGTGTCGACCTTCTCGGTCGACGTCGACACCGGCAGCTACAGCAATGTGCGTCGGATGCTGCTCGACGGTGTGCGCCCGCCCGTGGATGCGGTCCGCGCCGAGGAGTTCATCAACTACTTCGACTACGGCCACCCCGCGCCTTCCGGGACCGACGTGCCGTTCGGGATCACCACCGAGCTGGCGCCGGCGCCGTGGAATGCCGAGCGCCGCCTGTTGATGATCGGCATCAAGGGCTACGACATCCCCCGGGCTGACCTGCCGCCGTCCAACCTGGTCCTGCTCATCGACACCTCGGGCTCGATGAATTCACCCGACAAGCTGCCGCTGCTCAAGCGCGCCATGGGCATGCTGGTGCGCCAGCTGCGTCCGCAGGACACGGTGTCTATCGTGGTGTATGCCGGCTCGGCCGGACTGGTGCTGCCGCCGACACCGGGCAACCGCCAGGGCGAGATCCTCGCCGCGCTCTCACAGCTGGAGGCGGGTGGCAGCACCAATGGCGGCGACGGGATCCGGCTCGCCTACGACATGGCCCGGCAGGGCTTCATCGAGGGCGGAACCAACCGCGTGCTGCTGGCCACCGACGGTGACTTCAACGTCGGCACCGTCGACCAGGGCGCGCTGGAGACACTGGTCGCCGACCAGCGCGCCAGCGGCATCGCCTTGACCACGCTCGGCTTCGGCCAGGGCAACTACAACGATGCGCTGGCAGAACGGCTGGCCGACCTCGGCAATGGCAACCACGCCTATATCGACAGCGCGTTGGAAGCGCGGCGGGTGCTGGTCGAGGCCATGGGCTCGACCCTGGCGACCATCGCCAGCGACGTGAAGGTGCAGGTCGAGTTCAACCCCGCGGTGGTCGCCGAGTACCGCCTGGTCGGCTACGAGAACCGGGTACTGCGCAACGAGGACTTCGCCAACGACAAGGTCGACGCCGGCGACATCGGTGCAGGGCATTCGGTGACCGCCCTGTACGAACTCACCCTCGCCGGTTCGCCGGCGGTCCGCTTGCCCGGGTTGCGCTACGGCGATACCAATCCGACCACCGCAAGCGACAGCCGCGAGGTCGCCCACGTCCGGCTGCGCTACAAGCAGCCTGGCACCGATACCAGCCGGCTGGTGGAAACCCCGGTGCTGCGCGACCAGCTGCGCGCGCAACCCGGCGAAAGCATGCGCTTCGCCGCGGCGGTCGCCGGCTTTGCCGACCTGCTGCGGGGCGGCGCGCGTACCGATGGCTGGGGTTGGGATGGCGTGCTGGCCACCGCGCGCAGCGCCCAGGGCGGTCCGGGCCAGGGCATGCGTGCGGAGTTCGTTGAACTGGTGGAGCTGGCGCGGCCGCTGGTCGAGCCGCGACCGGTCGCAGGCGGCGGCCTGGACGCCAGTGACGCGCGCCCTTCTCAGCCGGGCGTTGCCGCGGGGGACTGACCCGACATCTGCTCGGCCGGCCGGCCGAGCAGGTAGCCCTGGCCATGTTCGCAGCCCAGGTCGCAGAGCACCGCGGCCTGTTGCTCGTTCTCGATGCCTTCGCCGATGGTGTGGATGCCTAGCGTCCCGGCCAGCGCCTGGATCGCCCGCACCACGGCGACACTCTCGTTCTCCGTGCGGTCCGACAGCCCGGCCACGAAACTGCGGTCGATCTTCAGGCACTCGATCGGGAAGCGGTGCAGGTAGGACAGCGCCGAATAGCCGGTGCCGAAATCGTCCAGCTGGGCCAGCACGCCGTGGTCGCGCAGCGTGCGCAGGGTGCGCAGCGCGCGTGACACGTCGTCCAGCAGCGCGACCTCGGTGATCTCGATGCGCAGCCGGCGCGGATCGGCGCCCGCGGTGTCGATCATCCGCAGCAGGCGGTCAGCGAAATCGACGGTGCGGAAGTGGCGGGGCGAGACGTTGATGGAGATGTAGCCTTCGCCACCCTGCGCCAGCCGGGCGATCACCTGCCCATACATCAGCCAGTCGACCTCCTCGATCAGGCCGTTGTCCTCGCCCAGGCCGATGAAGTCGCCGGGCAGCAGCAACCCGCGGGTCGGGTGGCGCCAGCGCAGCAACGCCTCGTGGCCGATCACGGCACGGTCGCGCAGCCGCACGATCGGCTGGTAGTGGGCGACGAAGTTGTCACCGTTGATCGCGCGGCGCAGGTCGGCCTCGAGGTCGAGGATGCGCATGGCCTGCTCGCGCATCTCCTCGTCGAACACGGCCCAGCGGTCGCGACCGGCGGCCTTGGCGCGGTACATCGCCGCATCGGCGTCGCGCAGCAGCTCGGCGCCACTGTTGTAACGCGGGTGCCACAACGCGATTCCGAGGCTCGCCGACGGGAACACCTCGCGCCCGGCGATCCAACAGGGCTGTCCCAGCGCCTGCAGCAGCCGCTGCGCCAGTTCCTCGGCCACGTGGGGGCCGTCGATGCCCTCGACCAGGATGGCGAACTCGTCGCCACCCAGCCGCGCCACCGTATCCGTCGCGCGTGCCGTGGCGACGATCCGGCGCCCCGCCTCGACCAGCAGGTCGTCGCCGGCGGAATGGCCCACGCTGTCGTTGATCAGCTTGAAGCGGTCCAGGTCGAGGAACAGCACCGCGAAGGTCCGCGCCGGCTCGCCCAGCTCGCGGTGGCGCCAGTCGCTGCGCGCGCGGGTGATGGCCGAAGCCAGCCGGTCGAGCAGCTGGTGCCGGTTGGGCAGGTCGGTCAATGCGTCGTGGCGCGCCTGGTGGGTCAGCTGCTGCTCGGCACGCACGCGCTCGCCGATCTGCTCCAGCAACTCGGCGTTGGCCATCGCCAGTTCGCGCGTGCGCGACTCCACGCGCTGCTCCAGTTCGGCATGGGCGGCGACAAGGCGGTCCTGCCCCTGCTTGCGCGCCAGTCCGATGCTGATGTGGTGGGCGACGAAGGTCAGCAGGTCCTGGTCGCGCGTGGTGAAGATGATCGCCGCGGAGTAGCTCTGCACCGCGATCACGCCGACCACGGCCTCGTCGCGGTACAGCGGCACGCCGAGCCAGCATTGCGACAGCGAGCCGTGGCTGCGCAGCTGCCCCTCGGCCTCCAGCTGGGCGATCCGGTGGCGGTCGGCCAGCAGCGCGCGGCCGCTGGCGATCACGTACTCGGTCATGCCGGCGCCAAGCCGGCGGCTGACGCGGGCGACGTCGCGCTCGTCGATGGAGTACGGGAACTCGAGCCGCTCGCCGTCGTCGGACAGCAGCGCGATGTAGAAGTTGCGCGCGTACAGCAGCTCGCCGACGACGTCGTGCACCTGCGCGTAGAAGCGCTCCAGTGTCTCCGAGGTGATCGACAGTTCGGCGATCCGGAAAAGCGCGCGTTGCAGCCGCTCGGCGCGCTGGCGTTCGACGATCTCCGCCTGCAGGTCGCGGTTGCTGAGCTGCAGCGCGTAAGTGCGCTCCTCGACCCGGCGCTCGAGCTCTTCGCGCGCCTGGTGCCGGTCGAGCGCGGTCAGGATGTGCTGGGCAACGAACGCGAGCAGCGCCCGCTCCTCGTCGCCGTAGCTGTTGGGCCGGTCGTAGCTCTGCACCACGATCGCGCCACAGACGCGGTCGTCGCGACGCATCGGCACGCCCAGCCAGTCCTGGCTGTCGGGTCCGTGCGAATCGTCGCGGCCGACACCGAGGCGCAGCCGCACCTCGTCGGATGACCCGCGCACCGGCTCGCCGTGGTGCAACAGCGCGCGCGTCAGGCTGTTGGGCATCTCCGAGCCGAGGATCTCGTGGGCCGGGTCGGCCTCGAACGGGTCGATGCGGTCGGCGAAGTAAAGGAACCGGAAGCTGTCGCGCGCATCGTCGAACAGCACGATGTAGAAGTTCTCGGCGTACATCAGGCCGCCGACGACCTCGTGGATGCGGCCGAGCATGTCGGCCATCTCCAGGTCGGAACCGGCCAGGTCTGCAATCTCGTACAGCGCCTGCTGCAGGCGCTCGGACTTCTCCAGCGAATCGACGCGCGCACGCGCGGCGCGCAACGCCTCCGTCAGCGCGTCGACGCCCGGGGCCTCCCCGTGCATGCCCGCATCGTCCGCCCCGGCCTCTCGCCCGCCTGTTTCCTGCACCGTCTACCGCCCCCTGGTCCACCACAGGATAGCCGTCCGCATCGGGGCTTGCGCGCGCCGTCGGCACCACGATCCCGCGTTGCCGACGATAGCGGCCCGGAAACCCCGTTGCGCAGCGTCGAACGTTGAACCGACCATGCAAGCCGTCCTCGGCGCGACGACCGCGCCCTGCCCAGCACCATGCCGCAGCCGCTTTGCCACGGCAACGACAGGCCGTACCCTTCATGCGATGAACGGGGCGGCCGATCCGGGCGACGACATGCTGATGCTGGCCTGGGCCGGTGGCGACGTCGCGTCGTTCGAGCTGCTCTACGCCCGGCACCGTGGGCCGCTGTACCGGTTCCTCATGCGCCAGGTGCATGACCCGGCGCTGGCCGACGAGCTGTTCCAGGACATCTGGCAGCGGGTGATCGGCGCGCGCGCGGACTGGACGCCCGAGGCGCTGTTCAGGACCTGGCTGTTCCGGATCGCGCACAACCGGCTGTCCGACCACTGGCGCGCCGCCCGGCACCGCCCGCCGGCACCGGACGACGGCGACGAGCGGGCGGCCCGCCAGCCCGACCCGTCGACACCCGAGCGGGCGCTGTCGGAGTTCGAACAGCGCCGCCGGCTGCAGCGGGCGATCGAGCAGCTGCCCGACGAGCAGCGCACCGTGGTCCTGCTGCGGCTGGAGCAGGAACTGAGCCTGGACGAGATCGGCGCGGTGACCGGCGCGGGGCGTGAGACGGTGAAGTCGCGGCTGCGCTACGCGATGGACAAACTGCGCGCAGAGCTCAATCCATGACCATCCACCCCAACGAGCCGCTGAGCGCCGAGGAGCGCGCCCTGGCCGACCAGCTGGCCCGCAGCGCCCCCGGGCGCCTGCCACCCCCGGCGGTCGATGCGGCGATCC
>NZ_JBJXHK010000096.1:0-7250 GCF_046638635.1 Lysobacter zhanggongensis | reverse complement strand
GGCAAGGGCATGGCAGTGGCCGCGGGCGCCGCCGCGCCGCCGTCGCCGCAGCAGCGCTGGGACCTGCTCGAACCCGCCCTCGATGCGCTCGCCCGCCAGGCGCGCGAGCTCGAACTTTCGCCGGACGAACTGCTTGCCCGGCTCCGCCTACGGATGGAGGAACACGCATGAACGCTGTCGCCCAACCGGCCGTCGCCCCGGCCGCCCCGCTCGACCTGTCCTTCGCGATGGAACCGCCGATCAGCGTGCGCGGGGTGGACAAGCGCTACGACGGCCAGACCGTGCTGGCCGGCGCCAACCTGCAGCTGGAGCCCGGCGCTGTGCTGGGCCTGATCGGCCGCAACGGCGCCGGCAAGTCGACCCTGATCCGGATCCTGCTCGGGCTGGTCGAACCCGACGCCGGCCAGGCGCACATCTGGGGCCAGCGGTCGCTGATGCTCGACGACGCCCGCAAGGCGCGACTGGGCTACGTGCCGCAGCAGCCCGAGGCACTGCCGTGGCTGAAGGTGGGCGACATGATGGATTTCATCGGCCGCTTCTACCCGCGCTGGGACGCCGCCTTCGTGACCGCCACACTCGACCGCTGGGGCCTGCCGACCAACAAGGTGCTGGCCAAGCTGTCGCCCGGCGAACGCCAGCGGGTGGCGATCATCCGCGCGCTGGCGCCGCGGCCCGAGCTGCTGGTGCTCGACGAGCCGGCCGCTGCGCTGGACCCCGTCGCCCGCCGTGAGCTGCTGCGCGAGATCGCCCAGCGCGCCGGCGAGTCCGGTACCAGCGTCCTGTTCTCGACCCACATCGTCTCCGACCTGGAGCGCGCCGCCTCGCATGTCGCCTTCATGCACGAGGGCCGGGTGGTGCTGCAGACCGAACTGGACACNTCCTGTTCTCGACCCACATCGTCTCCGACCTGGAGCGCGCCGCCTCGCATGTCGCCTTCATGCACGAGGGCCGGGTGGTGCTGCAGACCGAACTGGACACGCTGAAGGAACGCCACCTGCGCCTGCGCGTGCCGGCGTCCGCCGCGGACCAACTGGTCGGCCGGGTGCCGGGCGAGGTCGCGCGGCGCGCACTGCCCGACGGGGCGCTGTCGCTGGTGGTGGTGCGCGACGAGGGCATCGCGTGGCCGGCGCTGGTGACCGCGCCGGGGGTGCACGCCGACGTGCTGTCGCTGGAGGACCTGTTCGTCGAGGTGGCCGAGTGAACGCCTCCGCCTACCCCCACGACACCGACACGTTCGGCTGGCGCACCCGGCATGCGGCGGCGCTGCTCGCCAGCAGTGCCAGCCTGCTGTCGCGCGTCTTCGCGGTCGTGCTCGCGCTGGTGCTGGGGGGGCTGGGCTGGCTGGCGCTGGCCACCATCGAGGATGCCGAGCGGGTGTCGGTCGCGCTGTTCCTGTCCGGGCTGGCGGTGGCCGCGCTGTGGGGTATCTGGTTCGCCCGGCTGTTGCTGCTGCACATCGAGGCGCACCGGTCGCGCATGCCCGGCGTGGCGATGGCCATCGGCGGCACCGTCGCACTGGTCTTCCTGGCCACGGTGCTGGTGCCGGCACTGCTGCTGTCGCTGGGCGGGGTGGACCTCGCGGTCGCCATCTGCGCGATGGCGCTGGGTGCCTGCGCCGGCGTACTGGCGGCGACCCTGCCGCGCATCGTCTATCTCGCCCTGTGCCTGGCGCCGCTGGTGCTGGGGCTGATGGCCATGATCCTTGAGCGGGTCCTGCCGACCGGGACCCTGCAGTGGCCGGCGCTCACGATGCACCACCTGACCTGGCTCGCGCCGCCCGCACTGGCGCTGGCCGCGTGGCGCTGGTGGGCGATCGCTCACCGCGAGCCCGGCCAGGACGGCTCGGTCTGGTGGCAGCCGGCGGTAGTCGGCAATCCGCGCACCGGCGGCGGGTTCTCGTGGATGAGCGGCGATGCCGCCACCGCGCAACTGCCGGACTGGCTGTGGCCGGCCGGGCAGACGCGCGATGCCGGTCCCGCTCGCCCGGTACTGGCCGTGCGCGCCCTGCTGGGCACGCCGTTCGCGCCGCTGTCGGGCAGCCAGATCGTCGTGCAGCTTGCCGTGGGCGTGGCGGCGATGGCCTACCTCTGGCTCAGCGCACTGGGCGAGGACGGCGACCCCGGCGTGCTGGTCGGCGGCGCCATCGGCGGCGCCGCGGTGCGGGTGGTGATGTACGGCCAGCGGCTGGACGCGATGAGCCGCAAGCAGGGCGGCGAGGTCGAAGAGCTGGCGCTGCTGCCGGGCCTGGGCGACGACCCCGACAGCCGCCGCGCCGTGGTGCTGGGCGGCGTGCTGCGCGCACCCGCGCTGGCCATGGGCGCCGTACTGCTGATCCTGGCGGTGATGGGCGCGCTGCTCGCGATGCCCGCACCGCTGCTGGCACTGGTGCTGATGGCGGGTGTCGGCGTGGTGCTGACCACGGTGCTGGCGTGCCTGCGGCCGCTGGCCGGACAACGGATGGACGGCTGGCGCATGGCGGTGGTGGCCGGGCCGATGCTGGTGTTCGCGATGGGCACCATCCTGTACGCGGTGCACGGCGACGGGCAGGGACAGGCGCCGCTGGTGCTGGCGCTGGCGTGGCTGTTCGCCTACGCGGTGCTGGCGGTGCACGCGATGGGCTGTTGGCAACGGATGAAGCGCCGCCCGCATCTGTTCCTCCAGCGCTGACACCGCGCGCACGCCGCCGCCGTACCATGGCGGCGTGCGCAGGGGGAGCGAGCGATGCTCAAGAGGATTATCACGGGAACAGGGCTGGTGCTGGCCGGCATGGTTGTTGGCGCCTGGGGCCATGCCAGCTGGGTGGCCAACGCGTCCGACGCACCGCCCGCCCCGCACCTGCCCGCCGCCGAACCCGAGGCCGACCCGCCGGCAGCGGAAGCGCCGGTGCCCGGCACGCCCGACCCGGTCAACTTCACCTACCGCTACCTCGACCCGCTCGACCCGGCGATGGCGGCCACTGCCGAGCGCGTGCGAGAGGAAGACCTGCTGCGTCGGCTGCCCGAGGTGAAGTGGCTCGACGGCCTGCTGCTGTTGCCGGCCCCGATCACCTACGTCGCCACCGCCTGCGGCAAGCCCGACGCCTATTACCTGCCCGGCAAGCGCGAAGTGGTGCTGTGCTACGAGATGCTGCACGCCCTGTACGCGCAGGGCGAGGACCTCGCCGCCGCGGGTGGCAGCGCGCTGGACCTGCCCGACATCCCGGCCGACCAGCTCGCGCAGCGCTACGTCTGGGCCAACGTCCGCTTCGTGGTCGCCCACGAGACCGGCCACGCCCTGATCGACCTGCTCGACCTGCCGGTGACCGGCCGCCAGGAAGACGCCGTCGACCAGTTCGCCACCGCGCTGATGCAGCGCATCGGCGGCGAGGACGAGTCCCCGCGCGAGGTCGCGCAGAACCTGCGCATGGCCAGCCATTCCTTCCTGGCCGACGCCGGCACCGACGTGACCATGCAGGCCTACGCCGACACCCACTCGCTCGGCCTGCAGCGCTACTTCAACCTGCAGTGCCTGCTGTACGGCTCCGACCCGGAGCGCTTCGCCGACATGGTCGAGCGCGGCGACCTGCCCGAGACCCGCGCGAAGACCTGCCCCACCGAAGCGCGTCGTGCCAACGACGCCTGGGTGCGCCTGCTGGCGCCGCACCTCGCCCCCGCCTACAAGATGAGCGTCGACGAAGCCGAAGCCTGGCTGCGCGACCGCGAGCGCAGCCGCGGCGAGGCCGGCGTCCCGGCGGTGGTCGCGCCGACCCCCGAACCCGCCGGTGCCGAACCTGCGCGCGCCATCAAACCCACAACCCCGGCCCAACCCCTGTAGGAGCGACGTCAGTCGCGACCTGTACATCACACCCCAGCGTTCGGCGGGTCGCGACTGACGTCGCTCCTACACGCAGGTGATTGGTCAGGGACAAAAAAAGCCCGGGCGTCGGGTTCGCCCGGGCTTCGATTCCACTGTCGCCAGCTAGCCCTGCAACGCCGCCAGCGCCGAGTTGAACGTCGCGCTCGGCCGCATGGCCGCACCGACCTTGGCCAGGTCCGGGTGGTAGTAACCGCCCAGGTCGACCGGCTTGCCCTGCACCGCGACCAGCTCGCCGATGATCTTCTCCTCGTTCTCTTCCAGCGCCCGGGCCAACGGGGCGAACTTCGCCTTCAGAGCCGCGTCGTCATCCTGCGCCGCAAGCGCCTGCGCCCAGTACATCGCCAGGTAGAAGTGGCTGCCGCGGTTGTCGATGCCGCCCAGCTTGCGCGACGGCGACTTGTCCGTGTCCAGGAACTTGCCGGTCGCCTGGTCCAGCGTCTTGGCCAGCACCTGCGCGCGGGCGTTGCCGGTGTTCTCGGCGACATGGTCGAGCGAGGCGGCCAGCGCGAGGAACTCCCCGAGCGAATCCCAGCGCAGGTAGTCCTCGGCCTCGAACTGCTGCACGTGCTTGGGCGCGCTGCCGCCGGCGCCGGTCTCGAACAGGCCGCCACCGGCCATCAGCGGCACCACCGACAACATCTTGGCCGACGTGCCCAGCTCGAGGATCGGGAACAGGTCGGTGAGGTAGTCACGCAACACGTTGCCGGTCACCGAGATCGTGTCCAGCGCGCGCCGGGCGCGCGACAGCGACGTCCGCATCGCCTCCTCGGGCGACATGATGCGGATGTCCAGGCCCTTGGTGTCGTGGTCCTTCAGGTAGACCTCCACCTTGGCGATCAGCTGCGCGTCGTGCGCGCGCTGCGGGTCCAGCCAGAACACCGCCGGCGTACCGGTGATGCGCGCACGGCTGACCGCCAGCTTCACCCAGTCCTGCACCGGCAGGTCGCGGGTCTGGCACATGCGCCAGATGTCCCCGGCCTGCACCGCGTGCTGCAGCAGCACCTTGCCGGCCGTGTCGACCACCCGGATGGTGCCGTCGCGCGGCGCGCGGAAGGTCTTGTCGTGGCTGCCGTATTCCTCGGCCTTCTGCGCCATGAGGCCGACGTTGGGCACGCTGCCCATGGTGGCCGGGTCGAACGCGCCGTGCGCCTTGCAGTCGTCGATGACGACCTGGTAGATGCCGGCATAGCAGCGGTCCGGGATCACCGCCTTCGCGTCCTGCAGCTCGCCGTTCGCGTTCCACATCTTGCCGCTGTCGCGGATCATCGCCGGCATCGACGCGTCGACGATCACGTCGGACGGCACGTGCAGGTTGGTGATGCCCTTGTCGGAGTTGACCATCGCCAGCGCCGGGCGCTCGCCGTACAGCGCATCGATGTCGGCCTTGATCGAGGCCTGCAGGTCCGCCGGCAGCGTGGCCAGCCGCGCGTACAGGTCGCCGATGCCGTTGCTGGCGTCGAAGCCGGCCTCCATCAACTCGCGGTCGTACCTGGCCAGCACCGGCGCGTAGAAGCGGTTGACCGCCACGCCGAAGATGATCGGGTCGGAGACCTTCATCATCGTCGCCTTCAGGTGCAGCGAGAACAGCACGCCCTTGGCCTTGGCGTCGTCGATCTGCGCATCGAAGAACTGCGCCAGCCGGCGCGTGTCCATCACCGAGGCGTCGATGATCTCGCGGTCGGTCAGCGCGGTCTTCTCCTTCAGCACCGTGACCACGCCATCGGTGCCGACCAGCTCGATGCGCACGTCGGTGGCGCTGTCCACCGTCACCGACTGCTCGCTGCCGTAGAAGTCGCCGCCGTCCATGTGCGCCACGTGCGACTGCGACTGCTCCGACCACTTGCCCATCCGGTGCGGGTGCTTGCGCGCGTAGTTCTTTACCGACAGCGGCGCGCGGCGGTCCGAGTTGCCCTCGCGCAGCACCGGGTTGACCGCGCTGCCCTTGACCCGGTCATAGCGTGCCTTGGCGTCGCGCTCGGCGTCGGTCTTCGGCTCGTCGACGTAGTCCGGCAGCGGGTAGCCCTGCGCCTGCAGCTCCTTGATCGCCGCCTTCAGCTGCGGCACCGAGGCCGAGATGTTGGGCAGCTTGATGATGTTGGCGTCCGGCGTGGTGGCCAGCTGGCCCAGCTCGGCCAGATGGTCGCCGACCTGCTTGTCGGCCGGCAGCACGTCCGGGAACTGCGCCAGGATCCGCCCCGCCAGCGAGATGTCGCGCGTCTCCACCTGGACCCCCGCGCTCTCGACGAACGCCTCGACGATCGGCAGCAGTGACTGCGTGGCCAGGAACGGGGCTTCGTCGGTGAGGGTGTAGATGATCTTCGGGTTCTGCGGCTGGGGGGTGTCGGACATGGGGGACTCGATTCCTTTGAGGGAGTGGCGCGTGCAACCGCGCGGCAGCCTCGCATTGTCGCGCCGGCGCGTGGGTAGGGCAAAAGGCCGGCGTACGCCGGCGGATGGAATACGCTGCGGAGCGGCGACGATGGCGCGCGGGATTCACGAAGACTATTGAGAGTGAGGCGTTGATGGAGACGACGATGCGGTTCGCGGGTCGAATCACGGACTGGAACGATGACAAGGGGTTCGGCTTCGTAGTGCCCAGCGGTGGTGGTGATCGGGCGTTCGTGCACGTCAACGCGTTCCAGCGGGGCTCGCGTCGCCCCGTGCAGGGTGACCTCATTTCCTACCGGCCAAGCAGGGACGCGCAGGGTCGGCTGCAGGCTCGGGAGATCCGGCACGCGGGGCAACGGATCGAAGTGCCGCGGCACCCGTCACGGCTGCCCCGTGCCGCGATCGGCACCGCCGCGTTGATCGCTGCCGCGGTGGCCGCGCTCATCGGGTGGATTCCGATGTTTGTTGCCGGCGCCTATGTCGCCCTCGGTGCGGTGTCCTACCTCATGTACCGGTCCGACAAGGCGGCGGCCGGGCGGGGCGCCCGCAGAACGCCGGAGGGCAACCTGCACCTGATCGACTTGCTTGGCGGTTGGCCCGGCGCGCTGATTGCCCAGCAGCAGTTCCGGCACAAGACGATCAAGCAGTCGTTCCAGTCCATGTTCTGGGTAACCGTGGTGGTCAACCTCGCCGCCGTGGGGTGGCTGGTCTCGTCCGGGCACGCGGCCGGGCTGGCGCAGGCGTTCGGGGGCTGACGCGCCTCAGCCACGCTCGCCAAGTTGCGGAGGGTGGCCGGCGCCACCCGCGGCCCCGCGGTAGTGTTCCCCACGGCCAGGCCACGCACGCGAGGAAGCGATGGATCTCTACGAAGTCATCCGCTGGGGCAACGACGACGACGACCCGATGACCGGCGGGCCGGACGGCTGGGACACCTGCCTGCTCGTGCGCGCGGGCTCGGTCGAGGAGGCCGCGGCGCTGGCCGACCGCGTGCTGGCGGCGTCGACGCG
>NZ_JBJXHK010000095.1:0-7308 GCF_046638635.1 Lysobacter zhanggongensis | reverse complement strand
AACTCACCACCGAAACGCTCCGCGCCGATCTTGGTCAGCGCTGCGGTCAGCGTGGTCTTGCCGTGGTCGACGTGACCGATCGTGCCGACGTTGACGTGCGGCTTGGTGCGCTCGAACTTACCCTTGGCCATGGCTGTATCCCGGTGGTTTGCGTTTGTGTTGCGTTGAAATGTGGTGCTCACGACTGGAATCGAACCAGTGACCTCCTCCTTACCAAGGAGGTGCTCTACCGACTGAGCTACGTGAGCGAATTGTTCAAGCGGGCGGACGTCGCGGCGTTCAATGGAGCGGGAGACGGGAATCGAACCCGCACCATCAGCTTGGAAGGCTGAGGTTCTACCGTTGAACTACTCCCGCGCCGGACAAACCTGCTTGGGTACTGCTGCCGGAAGCTGGTAAGGCGACCGGATGTTCCGTGGTGGAGGGAGGTGGATTCGAACCACCGAAGGCGTAAGCCAGCAGATTTACAGTCTGCCCCCGTTGGCCGCTTGGGTATCCCTCCAAAGAGCCCGCAATTCTGGCGACCGTTGGAAAGGAAGTCAATGCCGCGGCGCGGATTATTTCACCTTCCGCGCCGCCGCGCCAAGCCGGTCAGACGTTGAAGCGGAAATGCAGGACATCGCCTTCCTGCACCCGGTATTCCTTGCCCTCCAGCCGCAGCCTGCCGGCCTCGCGCGCGCCGGCTTCGCCGCGGTAGCGGATGAAGTCGTCGTAGGCAATGGTCTCGGCGCGGATGAAGCCCTTCTCGAAGTCGGTGTGGATGACCGCGGCGGCCTGGGGCGCGGTCGAGCCGCCCTTGACCGTCCACGCGCGCACTTCCTTGACGCCGGCGGTGAAGTAGGTCTGCAGGCCGAGCAGCTTGTAGGCGGCGCGGATCACCCGGTTGAGGCCGGGCTCGTCCAGCCCCAGGTCGGTCAGGAACGCGTCCCGGTCGGCGTCGTCGAGCTGGCTGAGCTCCTCCTCGATCGCGGCCGAGACGGGCACCACCTCGGCACCCTCCCCTGCCGCGCGGGCACGGACGGCGTCCAGGTGCGCGTTGTCCTCGAAGCCATCCTCCAGCACGTTGGCCACGTACATCACCGGCTTGAGGGTGAGCAGGAACAGGTCGCGGACCGCCGCGCGGTCGTCGTCGGACAGGTCCAGCGCGCGCGCCGGGGTGCCGGCGTCGAGGCCGTCACGGATCCGGGCAAGCACCTCCACCCGGGCCTTGGCGTCCTTGTCGCCGGTCTTGGCGTTGCGCTCGGCGCGCTGCAGGGCCTTCTGCACGCTTTCCAGGTCGGCCAGCGCCAGCTCGGTGTCGATCGTGTCGATGTCGGCGAGCGGGTCGACCTTGTTGTTGACGTGGATGACGTCGCTGTTCTCGAAGCAGCGCACCACGTGGGTGATCGCGTCGACCTCGCGGATGTGGGCGAGGAACTTGTTGCCCAGCCCTTCGCCGCTGGCCGCACCGGCGACCAGGCCGGCGATGTCGACGAACTCGACCGCCGTCGGCAGCACCTTCTGCGGCTTGACGATCTCGGCCAACGCATTGAGGCGCGGGTCCGGCACCGGCACCACGCCGACGTTGGGCTCGATCGTGCAGAACGGGAAATTGGCCGCGGCGATGCCCGCCTTGGTCAGGGCGTTGAAGAGGGTCGACTTGCCGACATTGGGCAGGCCGACGATGCCGCATTTGATTCCCATGGGAGAGGCCGTCGCTGGTGAAGAGTCAATGGAAAAGGGGGGTCGGGGACGTCCCTTTACCGCTGGCTCTCGAAGGTCGCGCGGCTACTTGGGGGTGTGCAGGCGCTTCATCGCCTCGTTGAAATCGCCGCCGACCGCCAGGGGCATGACATCGATGGCATCGTCGATCGCGCGCAGGATCAGGGTCTCGTCGGTGCCGTCCGGGCGCCCGAGCACCCACGGGGTGACGCGGTCCTTGTGGCCGGGATGGCCGATGCCGACCCGCAACCGGTGGAATCCGCCGTGACCGAGCAGCCGCATGGTGTCGCGCAGGCCATTCTGCCCGCCATGGCCGCCATCGAACTTCAACCGGGCGGTACCCGGTGGCAGGTCCAGCTCGTCATGGGCGAGCAAGGCTTCGGCAGGATCGATCTTCCAGAAACGCAGGGCCGCCATCACCGACTTGCCCGAGAGGTTCATGAAGGTCCCCGGCTTGAGCAGCCAGACCACCTGCCCGTCGATCTCGACCTTGCAGCTGGCACCGAACAGCTTGGCATCGACGCTGAAGCGCCCGCCGAACTTTTCGGCGAGGGCGTCAACAAACCAGAACCCGGCGTTGTGCCGGGTCCGGATGTGCTCGGGACCGGGATTGCCCAGTCCGACGATGAGGCGAAGGCCAGCCATCGAAACGCGGACAGCGCCCGGTGCGGCCGCGATCGCGGCGCGAACCGGACAACCGTCTTACTCGGCGTCCTTCTCGACCTTGGCGGCCGGGACCTCGGCCGAACCGGCGTCGTCGCTCGACTCCGCCTCGACGCGACCCTGGCGTGCGACGACCACGGCCACGTCGTGCTCCTTGCCCAGCTTCAGCTCGGGGATCTCGACGCCCTTGGGCAGCTTCAGCGACGACAGGTGGACGATCTGGTCGACGGTCAGCTCGGCCAGGTCGACCTCGATGAACTCCGGCAGGTCCTTCGGCAGGCAGCTGACTTCGACCTGGGTCAGTTCCTTCATCACGACCACGTCGGAGGCCTTGCCGGCCGGCGACAGCTCTTCGTTGATGAAGTGCAGCGGGACCGAGGCGCGCAGCGTCTCGTTGGCGCTGATGCGCTGGAAGTCCAGGTGCATGATCAGCTGGCGGTACGGGTGGCGCTGCATGTCGCGCAGCAGGACCTGCTCGACCTTGCCGTCGATGTCGAGGTTCAGGATCGACGAGTAGAACCACTCGTGCTGGCTGGCCAGCCAGATGTGCTCGTGCTCGAGCTGGATGGACTTCGGCTCGGACTTGCCGCCGTAGACGATGGCCGGGATCTGGGCGGCATGACGCAGGCGGCGGCTCGCACCCTTACCTTCGTCAGTACGGCCGGCGGCCTTGATGGTGTGTTCGGACATTTTCGTTACTCGCTTTGCTTGCTATGGACCGCCTCGCGGCGGCTGGAAACGCTCACCCGCGACCAGGCGAGCGTGTTGCGGGCCGGACTCCCGGCACCGCGGAACAGGGTCGACCGACGCGGGTCAATCGACGTAGAGGGAACTCACCGATTCGCCGAACGCGATGCGCCGGATGGTTTCGGCCAGCAGTTCGGCGACGCTGAGCTGGCGCACCTGGCTGCACTCGCGCGCCGCCTCGCTCAACGGGATCGTGTCGGTCACCACCAGCTCGTCGAGCTGCGACATGCTGATGTTGCTGATCGCTGCGCCCGACAGCACCGGATGGGTGCAGTAGGCGACGACCTTGGTCGCGCCGTGCTCCTTCAGCGCGGCCGCGGCGGCGCACAGCGTGCCGGCGGTATCGACGATGTCGTCGACCAGCACGCAGGTCTTGCCCGCCACGTCGCCGATGATGTTCATCACCGTGGCGACGTTGGCGCGCGGACGGCGCTTGTCGATGATCGCCAGGTCGGCGTCGTCGAGGCGCTTGGCGATCGCGCGGGCGCGGACCACGCCGCCGACGTCGGGGCTGACCACCACCATGTTGTCGGTGCCGTGCGCGCGCCAGATGTCGGCCAGCAGCAGCGGCGAGGCGTAGACGTTGTCGACCGGGATGTCGAAGAAGCCCTGGATCTGGTCGGCGTGCAGGTCGACGGTGAGCACGCGGTCGCACCCGACCGAGCTGAACATGCCGGCCGCGACCTTGGCGGTGATCGGCACGCGCGAGGAGCGCGGGCGCCGGTCCTGCCGGGCGTAGCCGAAGTACGGCACGACCGCGGTGACCGAACTGACCGAGGCGCGCTTGAGCGCGTCGATCAGGACCAGCAACTCGACCAGGTTCTCCGCGCTGGGCGCGCAGGTCGGCTGGATCACGAAGACTTCCTGGCGGCGGACGTTCTCCTCGATCTCGACCTGGACCTCGCCGTCGGAGAACCGCCCCACCAGCGCCTTGCCCAGCCGGGTGCCGAGCTCCTTGCACACCGCCTGCGCCAGCGGGCGGTTGGCGTTGCCGCTGAACACCAGCAGGTTGCGATCGTTCTGCACGTTGGATTCTCCGCTTCGCTCTGACCGTGGGAGCCGCAAAATCGTGGCTTGCTATTGCCGCAGGCGCTGGACCTGCCGCCGTCCGGGATTGGCAGGGGCGGTAGGATTCGAACCTACGAATGCCAGGATCAAAACCTGGTGCCTTGGGCCTCTTGGCGACGCCCCTGCGGTTGATTGAGAGCCTCGAGCGCGACATGCAGCGGCGAACGCACCGCCCCTGCCGCCAGCCAGGCGCGAAGACCCGGTGGCAACGCCGCCAGCGCGGCCGCGGCGGCCTCGCGCGTGGCGAACTCGACGAAGCAGCCGCTGCCGGTGCCGGTCAGGTGCGGACGACCGACGCGCGACAGGGCCGCGAACACGGCATTGACCACCGGTTCACGCCCGCGCAGCACCGGCTCGAATGCATTCCCGAGCGGCCTACCCGAAACGAAGTCGGATATTGTCGCGGGCGCCGCATCGCGCGTCAATTCAGCGCTTGCGAACAGATCGGCGGTCGGCACATGCACCCCGGGGTCGACCAGCAGGTACCACGCCGGCGGCAGCGCCATCGGGGTCAGCCGCTCGCCCACGCCTTCGGCCCAGGCGTTGTCGCCGCGGACGAACACCGGGACGTCCGCACCCAGCGCGAGCCCCAGCGCCGCCAGCCGGTCCACGCCGAGCCGGGTATCCCAGATCCGGTCCAGCGCGACCAGCACCGTGGCGGCGTCGGACGACCCGCCACCAAACCCGCCCCCGGCCGGAATGCGCTTTTCAACGCAGATGTCCACGCCTTGCGCACATTTGGCCGACTTTTTCAGAAGATGAGCCGCCCGGACGGCCAGATCGTCGGCTTCCGCCACACCCGCTGCCGATGGGCCATGGCGGACGATGCGGCCATCGTCACGGGGACGCAGGTGGATCGTGTCGCCCCATTCCAGCAGGCGGAAAACACTTTGCAGCAGGTGATAGCCGTCCGCGCGGCGGCCCACGATGCGCAGGCACAGGTTGAGCTTGGCCGGCGCCGGCCAGGCGCTCCAACCTTCGCCGGCCGGCCCGGTCACCGTCCCAGGCGTCGACCCGGACGCCTCAGTCGATCCATTCATCGACGATCAGCCGAACGCGGGCCTCGCCACGGGTCGCATCGAGCCGGGTGGGCAGCACCGGGGCCGCGGAAGCGACCGCCGCCGGCTCCGGCCATTCGTATTCGATCCGCCAGCCGTCCTGTTCGATCGCCCACGGCAGCAGGTTGGCGCCGTATTCGATCCGGGCCGGACCCGCGGCCTCCGACCGGGCGCCGCGCACCCAGTCGCCGAGCGCGTCGACGGGAATGTCCCAGCCGGTGGCCCGGAGCAGCAGCAAGCCGGCATCGGGGCCCTGCCGCGGGCCGCCTTCCAGGCCTTCGAGCAAGGCCTGGCGCCCGTCGCCGGAGAGTCGCCAGCTCTGGCGCGTGACCGGCGCACTGAGCGACACCACGTAACCCGGCCCGGTTCGGCTCCACTCGACCCGGCCGCTGCCGCCCTTGCCCTGGTTGGACACGGCGATGCGGCCGACCAGCGACCAGGCATCGTCGGCCTGCAATGCCTGTTCGCGCTCCACCTGCGTGGCCTGCGCGCTAGCGACCTGGGCCGGGGTGAGGTCCGGGCGGACCGGGGGTGCCGCGCACGCGGCCAGCAGCACCGCGGCAGCCGCGGGCATCAGGAATCGGGATGTCATGCGCCGGTCTTTTCGAGGGCGCGCCGCAGCGCGCGGTTGTCGGGGTCGATCTCACGGGCCTGCTCGAAATAGCGCCGGGCCTCCTCGCGCTGGCCCAGCACCCACAGCACCTCGCCCAGGTGGGCACCGATCTCGGCGTCCTTCTGCAACGCGAACGCGCGGCGCAGTTCCACCAGCGCGTCCTGGGTGCGGCCGAGGCGATAGAGCACCCAGCCGTAGCTGTCGATGATCGCCGCGTTGTCGGGCTCGGCGGCGCGGGCGCGGTTGATCAACTCCAGCGCTTCGGCATAGCGGTCGGTGCGGTCGGCCAGGGTGTAACCAAGTGCATTGAGGGCCGCGATCGACTCGGGCTCGATCACCAGGATCCGGCGCAGGTCGGCCTCGGCGCGGGCGATGTCGTCGCGGCGCTCCCAGCTGAGCGCACGGGCGTACAGGATCTCCAGCTCGTCCGGGAACTCGGCCAGGCCGCGCGCGTAGGCGTCCATCTCGGCCTCGGGCGCGCCGNACCAGGATCCGGCGCAGGTCGGCCTCGGCGCGGGCGATGTCGTCGCGGCGCTCCCAGCTGAGCGCACGGGCGTACAGGATCTCCAGCTCGTCCGGGAACTCGGCCAGGCCGCGCGCGTAGGCGTCCATCTCGGCCTCGGGCGCGCCGTCCTCCTCGTGAAGCGAGGCCTCGAGCAGGTAGGCGTCGCGGCGGGCGGCGTCGGGCGCGGAAGCGTCGGTCTGGAGCTCGTGCAGCCGCTCGACCGCCTCGGCGCCGCGGCCGAGTTCATGCAGCACGTTGGCGGCCCGCAGCTTCGCGGGCCAGCGCTGCGGTCCGCCCGGCACGCCGGCGTACCAGTCCAGCGCCTCCTCGTGCCGGTCCAGGAATTCGGCCATTTGCCCGAGCAGCAGGCGCCGCTGCGGGTCGGGCCGCGCCGCTTCGCGCCGAAGCTCGTCGTACAGCGCGACCAGCGCGGTCTTGTCCTCCGCCCGAGCCAGTAACGAGGCGCGCAACGCGTAGGACTGGTCGTCCTGCGGTCCCCGCCCGAGGATTTCCGCCGCGGCGGCGAGGTCGCCGAGCGCGTCGTATTCGTAGGCGATCGCGAGGCGCAGGTCGGCGTCGCCGCTGGCCTGCGCGGCGAGCGTCTCGAGCACTACGCGCGCCTCGTCGTCGCGGTCGGCCTCGCGCAACTGGCTGGCACGCAGCAGGGCGACGCGCGGCTCGCCCGGGAACCGGCGTACCACCTCGGCCACCAACCGCTCGGCCAATGCCGGTTGTTCCAGGCGCTGGGCCAGGCCGCCGAAGGCCAGCCAGGCCTGGAGTTCAGCAGGCATATGGCCGCTGTCGACCAGGTCCTCGAGCAGCGCCGCGGCCTGGTCCGGGTCGCCCGCGCCGCCGGCCAACACCGCGAGTGCTTCGCGCCAGCCGTTGGCAGGCGACGCCAGCAGGGCGGTCAGGTGGCGACGGGCGGCATCGGTTTCGCCGCTGCGCAGGGC